>JASLDZ010000473.1 GCA_030151985.1 Caulobacteraceae bacterium
CGGCGAGGCGGTGGTCCTGGCCGTCCCCCCCGGAGTCGCCGCCGAACTGATTCCCGGCCTGACCGCTCCGACCGAGCACCGGGCGATCGTCAACGGCCACTTCAAGCTGCCCGCCCCCGCCCGCGCGCCGCCGATCCTGGGCGTGGTCGGGGGGACGGTGGAGTGGATTTTCGCCTTCGCGGACCGCATCTCGGTCACCGTCTCCGGCGCCGACCGGCTGGTCGACATGGAGCGCGCGGCCCTCGCCGCGCTGCTGTGGGCCGACGTGGCCAAGGCGCTCGACCTGTCCGATGAGCCGCCTGCCTGGCAGGTGGTGAAGGAGAAGCGCGCCACCTTCGCCGCCACGCCCGAGCAGAACGCCCGACGCCCGGGGCCACGCACCGGGCACGCCAACCTCTTCCTCGCCGGCGACTGGACCGACACGGGCTTGCCCGCAACCTTGGAGGGCTCGGTACGCTCGGGCTTTCAGGCCGCCGATTTGGCGCTGGCGGCGCTTCGGGTGTAATTCCGCGCCGGGGATGCCTAGCTAAACGTGATCATGTTCGACTCGCCTGACATCGGCCTGGAGGCGCGCCCGCTCGCGTCCGGCCCCGCCGCCTCGCCCGCCCTCGACCGCCTGGACGCCGACGTCGCACGCGCGGCCGACGCCCTGCGCGCGCTGGCCAAGCCCGACGGCCACTTCGTGTTCGAACTGGAGGCCGACGCCACCATCCCCGCCGAGTACCTCCTGCTGCGCCACTACCTGGGCGAGGAGGACGACGTGGAGCTGGAGGCGGGGATCGCCCGCTACCTGCGCCGCATCCAGTCGCCTGCGCATGGCGGCTGGGGCCTGTTCCACGCCGGCGCCTTCGACATCTCGGCGACAGTGAAGGCCTATTTCGCGCTGAAGATGGCCGGCGACGACCCGGCCGCGCCGCACATGGCGCGCGCCCGCGACGCCGTGCTGGCGGCGGGCGGCGCGGCGGCGGTCAACGTCTTCACCAAGATCCAGCTGGCGCTGTTCGGCCTCTCCCCGCCCGGCGTCGGGCCCTGGGGCGACATCCCGACCATGCCGCCGGAGCTGATCCTGCTCCCCCGCTGGTTCCCCATCCACCTGTCGAAGATGAGCTACTGGGCGCGGACGGTGATCGTGCCGCTGCTGGTGCTCGGCGCGCTGAAGCCCGTGGCCAGGAACCCGCGGGGGATCACGGTGGAGGAGCTCTACGCCCCCGCCGGCACGCCGCTGCCGAAGAAGGCGACCCATGCGAAGCCGCTGTGGAAGGCCGGGTTCGGGGCGCTCGACGTGCTGCTGAAGGCGGCGGAGGGGCTGTGGCCCAAGGGTCTTCGCGCCCGCGCCATCTGCCGCTGCCGCAGCTTCGTGGTGGAGCGGCTGAACGGGGAGGATGGGCTGGGCGCCATCTACCCCGCCATGGCCAACAGCGTGATGATGTTCGACGCGCTCGGGTACGGCCCCGAGCATCCCGACCGCGCCGTCGCCCGCCAGTCGGTCGACAACCTGCTGGTCCGCCAGCCCGAGGAGGGCGGCCCCGGCGAAATCTACTGCCAGCCCTGCGTCTCGCCCGTGTGGGACACCGCGCTCGCCGCCCACGCCCTGATCGAGGCCGGCGGCGAGGCGAACGAGACCGCCGCGCTGGACGCGCTCGCCTGGCTGAAGCCCTTGCAGGTGCTCGACGTGAAGGGCGACTGGGCCGAGGAGAAGCCGGATGTCCGCCCCGGCGGCTGGGCCTTCCAGTACGCCAACGCCCACTACCCGGACCTCGACGACACCGCCGTGGTGGTCATGGCCATGGACCGCGCGCGAAAGCGGCTCGGCGCCGAAGGCTACGACGAGGCGATCGCCCGCGGCGAGGAGTGGACCGTCGGCCTGCAGTCCAAGAACGGCGGCTTCGGCGCCTTCGACGCGGACAATGCGTACCACTACCTGAACAACATCCCCTTCGCCGACCACGGCGCCCTGCTCGACCCGCCCACCGAGGACGTCACCGGCCGGGTGGTCTCGATGATGGGCCAGCTGGAGGACGCGGACCCCGCGCGGCTGCAACGCGCCCTCGCCTATCTGGAGAAGACGCAGCTGGCCGACGGCTCCTGGTTCGGTCGCTGGGGGGTGAACTACGTGTACGGCACGTGGTCGGTGCTGTGCGCGCTGAACGGCGCAAAGGTCGATCCGGCCTCGCCCTTGGTGCGCAAGGCGGTGGCCTGGCTGGAGCGCATCCAGAACGCCGACGGCGGCTGGGGCGAGGATTGCGACAGCTACAAGCTCGACTACCGGGGCTACGAGCCCGCCCCCTCCACCGCCTCGCAGACCGCCTGGGCGGTGCTGGGGCTGATGGCGGTGGGCGAGGCCGACTCGCCCGCGGTCTCGCGCGGGATCGCCTGGCTGCAGGCGAACCAGCGCGAGGACGGCCTATGGGGGCAGGAGCACTACACCGGCGGCGGTTTCCCGCGGGTGTTCTACCTGCGCTACCACGGTTATCCGAAGTTCTTCCCGCTGTGGGCGATCGCGCGCTACCGCAACCTCAAGCGCAGCAACGCCAAAGACGTGGCGTGGGGGATGTGAGCCTCCTCGTCGTCTGCGGCCTCCAGGCCGAGGCGGCGATCGCTCAGGGACCGGACGTGCGCACCGTCGTCGGGGGCGGCCGCGAGGACGGGCTTCGCGCGCGCATCCAAGCGGCGATCGCCGACCGACGTCCGGACGGCGTCCTGAGCTTCGGCGTCGCCGGCGCGCTCTCGCACGATCTGGTCGCCGGCGAGCTGGTGGTGGCCGAGGCGGTCATCCACGCCGGCCGCCTGTTCGACGCCGACCCGCCCTGGCGCGAGGCGCTCACCCGCAAGCTGAAGGCGCGCGAGGCGCTGCTGGCCGCCTCCTCCGTCGTCGTCGCGGACCGCCGCGCCAAGTCGGAGCTGCGGCGGGCGGGGGGCGGCGCGCTCACCGACATGGAGAGCGGCGTCGCGGCCGAGTTGGCGCACGCGCATGGCGTCCCCTTCTGCGCCGTCCGCGCCGTTTCCGACGACGCCCGCACCGCCCTGCCCCCCTCGGCGGTCGCGGGCATGGGACCGGAGGGTGAGGTGCGCGTCGGCCGCGTCCTGCGCTCGCTCGCGCGCCGCCCCCACGACCTGCCGGGCCTGGTGCGGGTGGGGCGCGGCTCGGCCAAGGCGTTCGAGGCGCTGCGCCGCGCCCGGGCGACGCTCGGCGAGGACTTCGCCTTCACGGCCTGAGGCGAGGCGTCAGGCCGCCGCGTAGACGATGGGCAGGAAGTCCTTGGCGCGCAGCGACGCTCCGCCGACCAGGGCGCCGCCCACCCCCGGCAGGGCCATCAGCTCGGCGGCGTTCTCGGGCTTGACCGAGCCGCCGTAGAGCACCCGGCCGCTTCCGCCGAAGCGCTCCGCGACCTCGAGCAGCGCCTCGTGCACCTCCACGATCTGGTCGTGGGTCGGGGTGCGGCCCGTGCCGATCGCCCACACCGGCTCGTAGGCGATGGAGAAGCGGCGGCCCTCCAGCTCCTCGGGCAGCGAGCCGCGGGCCTGAGCGCGCACCACCTCCAGCGTGCGGCCGCCGTCGCGCTCCTCGCCCGTCTCGCCGACGCAGACGATCGGCTCCAGCCCGCCGCGGATCGCCGCCCGCACCTTGCTCGCCACGGTGGCGTCGGTCTCGCCGTAGCCCTGGCGGCGTTCGGAGTGGCCCACGATCACCAGCGTGGCGCCCGCGTCCTGCAGCATCTCGGCCGAGAGGTCGCCGGTCCAGGCGCCGCCGGCCTCGAAGTGCACGTCCTGCGCGCCGACCTCGATCAGGCCTTCGGAGCGCTTCACCACCGACAGGATCAGCGTGGCGGGAGGCATCACGGCGACGCGGCAGCCGGGCGGCTCGGCGCGGAGCGCGTCCACGAGCGATTCGACCTCGCGCATCTGGGCGCGCATGCCGTTCATCTTCCAGTTGCCGGCGACGAGCTTCTTGGCGGCTGACATCGGGCGGCGGTCTCCTGAGCGGCGGCGGCCTTTCCGGCTAAGGCAAGCGGGCCGCGAAGTCACGGCCGCCCTGCCCGCGCCGCGCACCCGCCTTGCTCCGGCCGCGCACGCCGCCGTATACGCGGGCGAACGCCGGGCCCCCGGCCGCTGCCGGAGTCCCCGTCCCCTCATGCTCGCCGCCATCCGCCGCTTCGCGAAGTCGCCCTGGGCGACGGGGCTCATCGCGCTCCTGCTGATGAGCTTCGCCGTGTTCGGCATCCGCGACGTGTTCAACGCCGGCGTCGTGGGCGACGCGGTGGTGAAGGTGGGCGACCGCAAGATCACCTCCACCCAGTTCCGCGCCATGTTCGACCGCTACCTGCAGGGCGTGGCCCAGCAGAACGGCGGCAAGGCGATCTCCATCCAGGACGCCGCCGCCCAGGGCCTGGACGCCCGCGCGCTGAACGAGGTCGCCTACGAGGAATCGGTCGGCGCCCTGATCACGCACCTGGGCGTGCGCCCCTCCGACAAGCTGGTGGCCGACGAGCTCGGGAAAGCGCAGCGCTTCCGCGACCCGATCACCGGCAAGTTCGACGCCAAGGCCTACAAGGCGTTCCTGCGCGAGAACAACACGACCGCCGACGAGATCGAAGGCTCGATCCGCGACCAGATCGGCCAGCAGCATCTCCTCACCGGATTGGTGGCGGGCATCCAGGCGCCGGCGGCCTACACGGCGGTGCAGGCGGCCTACAACGGGGAGGCGCGCAGCTTCAGCTACGTGGCGCTGACGCCGAACATGGTGTCCAAGCCCGCCCCGCCGACCGACGCCGAGCTGCAGGCGTTCATGAAGGCCAACGCGCAGGCCTTCCTGCGACCCGAGGTGCGCACCGTCAGCCTGGTGCGCTTCTCCGCCTCACAGCTCGCGCCGACGGTCACGCCCGACCCGAAGGAGGTGCAGAAGCGCTTCGACTTCGAGAAGGACAGCCTGTCGACGCCCGAGAAGCGGTCGCTGGTGCAGATCCCTCTGAAGTCCGCCGCCGAAGGCGCGGCCGTGGCTGCGCGGCTGCAGAAGGGCGAGGACCCCTCCGCCGTCGCCAAGGCGCTGGGCGTGCAGGCGGTGGCGCTCTCCGACACCCCGTCCACCGCCATTCCGGACAAGGCCGTGGCGGACGCCGCCTTCGCCATGAAGCCGGGCGAGGTCCGCACCGTCGCCGGATCGCTGGGGCCGTCGGTCGTGAAGCTCACCGGGGTGACGCCCGGCAAGGCGGTGACGCTCGACGAGGCCCGTCCCAAGATCGAGCAGGAGGCGCGCCTCGCCGCCGCCGCCGCCAAGGCGCAGGACCTGGCCCGCAAGTACGACGACGCCCGCTCGGGCGGG
>JASLDZ010000038.1 GCA_030151985.1 Caulobacteraceae bacterium
TCTTCTCGCCGTCGGACTTCTCCAACGTCACCGCCGACGGCAACGGCACGGTCACGAGCTTCGACCAGAGCAACGCGGGCCACACCGACTTCGTCAGCCGCACCTTCAACCGCCCGACCGAGCTCAAGGCCTTCGGCTTCAACGCCGCCTGGACGCCGTCCAGCCAGTTCAGCCTGAAGTTCGACAGCTCCTACTCCAAGGCGACGGACGACAGCGGCGGCGGGCAGATCTTCGCGGTGATCGGCTACAACAACCCGCTGCACTTCGACGCGACGGGCTCGGGCCTGCCGAACATCACCACCCAGAACAGCACGACCGACGCCACCGCCGGCCATGCCCACTTCGTCACCCGCGAGGGCTCCGACATCGCCGAGACCGTCTACGAGCAGCGGATCGACGGCGAGTACAAGACCAATTGGGAGCACTTCACCGCGATCAGGTTCGGCGCCATCTACACGGACCGGACCAAGACCGAGCAGCTGATCCGCTCCGACAACAACGCCGGCTGCGTCTACTGCGGCTATGGCATCCCGGTGCCGCAGGGCCTGCTGCAGCCCTTCGATCCGGGCTCGTTCCTGAGCGGCGAGAGCGGCGACTTCCCGCGCAAGTGGCTGAGCTTCGACCCGAACGCCTACTTCGCCTTCCTCTCCACCCCGGCCGCGGCGAACGCCGAGGACGTGGCGGCCGGGCGGCCGCCGGGCGCCTCCTACGCCTACCTGCAGTCCGTGGGCTTCTTCACCCCGGTGCTCTACCCGGCCTCCTACAAGGTCGCCGAGAAGGTCGGCGGCGGCTACGTCCAGACCGACTTCAAGGGCGACATCGACGGCCTGCCCTGGGGCGTGACGCTGGGCGTGCGCTATGCGCACACCGACCTGCAGTCGGACGGCCAGCAGCAGACGCTCGCCGATCTGCAGACCATCCCCGGCGACACCACCGCCTACACCGCGGTCTACGCGCCGGGCACGCCGCCCGTATCGAAGAAGACCAGCTACGACGACTGGCTCCCCACGCTGAACGCACGGCTGAACCTGACGTCCGACATGATCCTGCGCTTCGCCGCCTCGCAGACGGTGACGCGGCCGAACCTCACCGACGTCGCTCCGCAGATCAGCTACACCAACCTGCGACCCGGCAACCTGCAGGCCTCCGGCGGCAACCCCGACCTGCAGCCCTACAAGTCGTTCAACCTGGATACTTCCTACGAGTGGTACTACCAAAAGGGCGGCTATTTTACGCTGGGCGTCTTCTACAAGGACCTGAGCGACTTCATCGTCAACGGGATCGGGACCGAGGTCTTCACCCTGACGCCCGGCGCGAACAGCGCCTTCCCGGGCGGCACGGCGAGCTTCAACGTGCGCCGTCCGCGCAACGTCGGCGCCGCCGAGGTCTACGGGGCGGAGATCGGCTTCCAGCACAGCCTCACCTGGCTGCCGCAGCCGTTCGACGGACTGGGGATCACGGTGAACGCCACCTTCGTCAGCTCCAGCGGCGGCAACGCCTCTGACGCGAACGGGCCGAGCTTCGCGCTGGAGGGGCTGGGCGACAGCCACAACGTGATCCTGTTCTACGAGAAGGGTCCCTACGAGGCGCGGCTGGCCTACAACCACCGCGACGGCTTCCTCTCGACCCAGGCCAACGGCACGGGCGGCCTGCCGATCTACACCCGCACGGCCGACCAGCTCGACTTCCAGGCCAAGTACGCCATCACCAAGAACCTCGCGGTGGTGGTCGAGGGCATCAACCTGAACAACGCCAAGACCGAGACCTACGGCGCCTACGAGAACCAGTTCCTCAGCCTGATCGAGACCGGCCCGCGCTACCTGTTCGGGGTGCGCGCGCAGTTCTGACCGAAACGGCCGTAGGCCAAAGCGGACCGGGAAGGGCGGCGTCGCGAGGCGCCGCCCTTCCTCGTTTTCGGCGCGCGCGTCAGGCCCGCTCGAGCCGGAGCACGAACCCCGTGGCCGGCTTCATGCGGGGCAGGGCGAGCCCGACGCGCATCAGCACCGCGCCCGGCGCCTCGAAGCCCTGGCGCAGCGCCGGGCCGAGCTTCGCCGCATCCTTCGGCCACACCGCCCGCACCCGGTAGAGCGCGTCCGCCTCCAACCCCGCCAGCCGCAGGCGGCCGGGGAAGACGGTGCGAGGCTCGGTGACCAGGGTGTAGCTGAAGAGCGCCTGCACCCTGTCCTCCGAGACGATCCCGAACGCGACCTCGTTCGCCGGCCGGTCGAGGCGGAACAGTTCGCCCGAGTGGATCAGGTCCCGATACGCCTTGTGCAGGGCGATTCCGGCGGCCAGCTCCTCCGTCTCGGCGGGGGTGAGCGCGCGCAGGTCGGCCTCCACGCCGAAGTGGCCGACCATCGCCGTCTGCACCCGCGTCGCCATGGAGAGGACGCGGCCGGTGATGTGGCCGTCGGTCGGGCCGACGTGGGCGCCCATCACCTCCGCCGGAAGCAGCAGCGAGGCGCCGCGCTGGATCGACAGCCGGTCGAGCGCGTCGTTGCTGTCGGAGGTCCAGACCCGGTCGGTGCGCTCCAGCACCCCGAAGTCCATCCGCCCTCCGCCGGAGGCGCAGCTCTCGATCTCCACCTCCGGGTGGTCGGCGCGCAGGCGGTCGAGCACGGCGTAGAGGCCCAGCACGTGCGCGTGCGCGCCGCCCCGGCCGTCCGCCCCACCGGGGTGGCTGATGTCGCGGTTCATGTCCCACTTCAGGTAGGCGATGGCGTGCTCACGAAGCAGGGCGTCCAGGGCCGAATGGATGTGGTCGCGCACCTCCGCCCGGCCGAAGTCGAGCACCAGCTGGTTGCGGAACGACAGCTGCGGCGCGGGCGGCGCGCCCAACACCCAGTCGGGATGGGCGCGGAAGAGGTCGCTGTCCGGGTTGACCATCTCGGGCTCGACCCACAGGCCGAACTCCATGCCG
>JASLDZ010000348.1 GCA_030151985.1 Caulobacteraceae bacterium
GACATGGACTTCTAAGCGGAAGGGCGGGCGGCGCGAGCCGCCCGCCCGGACGCCCCCGCGCAAGCGGGGGTCCGACGCTCAGCGCTCTAGGCTGAAGCTACAGGAACCCCCGGTCGCAAACGGCCGGGGGTTTCTTGTGGCCTTAAAGGCGAAGGTCTTTCTTCGGACCGAGCACCACCTCGAAGTTGGGGCCGTCAAAAGACGCGAACAAACTGACAATAACAGTCATTTGCTTTCCGCGTGTGCAGAAGGCCATGGAGTGCAACCTGCTCTGGTCTACGCTACTAGGCTTATGAAGTGGCTGGCCAACAAAATTGAATACGTCATCCCGCTTCCCGATCAGGAGCTCTCTTAGCGGAGTGCCCTCGACTGAGCTCAATCCTAGTCGAGAGACTGCAAAACAGTAGGCTATTTTTGCAATAAGCATCTCGGAGATGCCAAATCGGGTCTTGGCTTGGAAAGCGATTCGACCCGGTCGTCCTGGACCAGTCCCAAGATTGTGGAGGACCACATGGATAACCTCCGCGCCCTCCGAATAGTCACGCCCGACTAAAATGCCCGCTGGAGGTGTGACGACCATTCCCCAGACAGGGAAATGCTCCTCAGGCGGAAGGATAGTATTGTAGTCGCCGTGGCCAATCTCATCTAGATCGCCCTCATAGTTTAAGGCCACTGGCGGAAGGCTTTTCAGGCGCTTCTTTCGACGCTTCAGCTTCAAGAGAAGGCGAGGAACCAGGAACGTCGTGTTCAACGCGACCTGCTCGTACCCCTTGTTTGCATAAGCGTTGCAATCGACGCATGATCCCTTTCTTAGAATCGCTTGCCCCTCGCCACTAAGCGCAAGTGGCACGATGTGTTCATCGGTGAGCTCGATATCCGGAAGGACGCGCAAGCAGAAAATGCACTGTCCGACCGAGTCAAATCGCTCATCTGGCATATGGAGGGTTCTAGGAGGCATCGGACCACGAGGCGAGCGAAGCATGCGCCCCGCTTGTATATATTCGACTCCTTTTAAGCCCAGCCCTGTGTTCGACCCCTCCGGAGGGGTCGAACTTTTTACGGGACGCCCCGCGTCCCGACGCCTCCCGGTCAGCCGCCGCGCGCAGGGCGGGTCAAGGCCGAAGAGCGGAGGCGCAGCCGGAGCGTGCCTTGACGCGGCCGAGCACGGCGGCAGGGCCGCCACGCCTGCCGCCTCTCCTTCTCTCGCAATCATCCCCGCGGAAGCGGGGACCCAGGTTTGAACCGCGCGTGCGATCGGCTGGGGCTTTCCCTCGCGGCCAAAGCCTGGGTCCCCGCTTCCGCGGGGATGACTGCGGGAGAGGGGAGCAAGCGATGGGCGTCGCGCTCGCGCCACGCGGACCTCTGCGCTGCCGCGCACGGCCACCGCCCGCAGGCCGCGTCAAGGGACGCCTTCGGCTCTTCGCCCTTGACCCGCCCTGCGCGCGGCGGCTGACCGGAGGGGTCGGGACGCAGGGCGTCCTTGGAAGATCGACGAGCCTGCGGCGCGTCGAACACTGGGCTAGGGCTTAAGAAGGAAGAAGAGGCGAACAGGTGGGAGGCGAGCGCTGACGCTCCCTTCTCCTCCCCTGCGCAGCGGGGAGGTGGCGCGCGCCTCAAGGCGCGTGACGGAGGGGGCCGCGCGGGTGGAGATGGGGCGCAGGACGTGGAGCGGAGAGGCCCCCTCCGTCGCTCGGCCTTCGGCCTCCCGCCACCTCCCCCGCTGCGCAGGGGAGGAGGATAGGTGGAGAGTTGTCCCCGCCGCCTGCGGCCGGGAAGCCACGGCGCGTGCCTCCCGCGTCAGCCCTCCGCCGGGACGATCTCGAAGCTGAGCGGCAGGTCCGCCTCCCGCGGCCCCAGCGCCAGGACCACGTCGTAGCGGCCGGGCGGCGCGGCCTCGGGCGCGGCGACGAAGACGGTCAGCTTTTCGAAGTCCTTGGGGGCGACCACAAACTCGGCCGGGGTGAAGCGCACGGCGGAGACGGGGAGGTCGGCGCCCGCGTCGGCGCCGTCGCGGCGCACCGCGCGCACCTGCGGCGTCAGCGGGCCCATGGGCTGGTCGCCGGGGTTCTCGATGGAGAGCGGCACGCGCAGCGTCGCGCCGGCCCGCACCCGAGGACCGGTCGCACGTTCGGCGGCCTTCGACGTCGCGGCGGCCGCGCCGGCGGCTGACGACTGGGCCTCCCCCTGGGCCGGCGCGGGACGGAAGCTGAACGCCCGCGTCGCCAGGCCCGCTAGTTCGCCCACGGCCGCCAGCGAGTAGTGGATGATCGCCGGGATCGGCCGGTCCTCCTCGGGCGGCGGCACCGCCTTGCCGCCGTTGGCGACCACCGCGGCGGTGCGGGCGAGCGCCACGCCGACGCCCAGCCCCGCTTCCACCACGTCCAGCATGGAGCGGGTCAGCTCGTCGCCCTTCGGCTCGGTGCGGGCGGCGTCCTCGGTCATGGCCGGCTCCTCTTGCAGCAGGATTGACCCCGCTCATCCCGGCGAAGGCCGGGACCCAGGTCCGGGAGCGAAGAAGCCGAAACTCGCCATCTTCGATGCAGAGCTTTGGATCGCGGGCGGACCTGGGTCCCGGCCTTCGCCGGGATGAGCGGAGATGAGGAGTCCGGGCAATCCGAGGCCCTCACGGATGAACGGGGACGCTGACGACGGGGGCGCAGGGCGCTCCGTCGTCGCAGGGCTGCGGCTTGGCCACGGTCGCGCCCGACAGGCGCAGGCTGAGCAGGCGGTTGCGGCCGAGGTTCACCTCCACCGTGTAGTCCGACGCCACGTGCCAGGTGTTGCAGAACCTCACCTGCAGCGGCGTGCGCATCTGCAGCGCGTGGTGGATCGGCTCGGCGAGCGCGGTCTCCATCCGGTGGCTCTGGCGGTGCACGTCGGGGAAGGCGTGGCGCAGCTCGACCGGCGCCTCCCTGTCGCCCGCGACCACCACCCGGCCCTTCACCTCGCAGGCGCAGTCCTCGTCCCACAGGAGCATGTGGACGAGCGGCCGGTCCTGCGGCGTGGCGTGGACCACCTCGCCGGCGACGCGGTGGCGGAGCGGGTCGTCCTCGCACCCCCCGGCCACGCGGACGGCGCCGTGGTGGGCGAGGCGGAAGTCCTCGCCGTCGGGCTGGGTGACGATGCGGGTCTCGCCGTCGGCCATGGGTCAGCTCCCTACCGGATCCGATACACGTCCATGTCGAAGGTCTGGGCGCAGGTCCAAGCGGAGAGGACCACGCAGACCTCGTGCTCGCCGTCCAGGCAGGCGTGGGCGAACCGCGTCTGGCCGTCGTCGGAAGCATGGACGCACAGGCATTCGCCGTCCACCTTCACCTCGAACGGGCTCTCGATGCCGAACTGGAAGCGGTAGACCCCGTGGTTGAAGCAGCCCCAGCCGCACCACGAGGCCGCGTACGGCAGGTGCAGGTCGCGGATGGTCGAGACGGTGAGGTCGCTGGTCGGCAGGCCGTCGGTGCAGGCGGCCTCGGGCCCCACGTCCAGCGAGCGGCGCGAGACCTGGATCCACACCGGCCGGCTGGCCGAGCACAGCGCGTGCAGCACCTGCGCGCCGCGAACCAGGAGCGGCGTCGCGGCCGTCCCGCCGGAGGTGGCGGCCTCGGTGGCGGCGAAGGCGCGGACGCGGGGCGCGTTGGTCGCGTTGCTCGGCTGGCCGGTCGCGGGGTCGGGGGCGTTGGCCCCGGGCGGAGAGTCGCCGCCGTTCCCGTTCCCGTCGCCCCGGCCGACCTGCAGCCCCTGCACCCGCACCCTGAGCTTGAACTCCAGCGCGGTGACGAACAGGCCGTACTCCGGCGAGCCGACCACCACCAGGAAGCGCTCCAGTTGCGGGTCGAACGGGATGAGCGAGACCACGTTGCCGTCGCCGGCGAAGGGCGGCGCGGTGGTCAGGCCCACGACCGCCATGGCCGCGTAGGGGCCGCCCGCGCTCGAATGGCCGATCGACTCCACGAAGCCGTCCACCACCTGCGGCTGCCCCTGGCCGCCGCGCCCGCCCGAGCCGCCGACCTGGACGGAGAGGATTCGGCTCTGCTTGGCGTCGAGCCCCAGCGTGACGTCGGCGCCCTGCGCCTGCGCATCGCGTAGCATCCCCAACTGGTCGGAAGCGACCCCGCGCTCGGGGATCTGCATGTCCAGGATGTAGGAGGAGGTGGACCCGTCATCACCCAGGATCGCCACCACCGCGGTGTCCGACTGCTCCGCCCGCGCCCCGGTGCGGTTGATCGAGGCCAGCGTCACGCCGACCACCTGGCCCGTGACCGTGTCGCCCACGTCGGTTGGGTCGAGGTTGGAGCGCGTGATCCGCGCCACGCGGTCGATCGTCAGCTGCTCCTTGTCGTCGGTGTACTCGATCTCGACCGGCTCGTTCAGGTCCATCGCGTCGCGCAGGATGGCGAGCTTGGACAGCCGCTCGTTGAACCGCTCGGGGTCGGCGTCCAGGTCGGCGATGGTGTAGTCGGCGCGCGTGCCGTCGTCGTGCAGCAGGGAGGCGACGACCTGCGCCTGCCGGCCGATCTCGAGCCGTTCTACGAAACCCCTCTGCGTGGGCATGTCAGGCCTCCTCTGGCGTCATGGGCGGGGCAGCTCGCCGGATGCGGCGAGGTCCTCGAAGCTGGTGCCGTCGCGGCGGATGCGCAGCTTGCCGGGGAAGACGAGGCCGTCGGTCGAGACGTTCAGCCCCTCCAGGCACGACTGCAGCTCGGCCACGCCCACCACCACGGGCGGGATGGCCTGGATCGC
>JASLDZ010000081.1 GCA_030151985.1 Caulobacteraceae bacterium
CCCCCTGAGGGGGAGGATTGGAGAGGGCGTGCGTGGCTGTCGAAGATGCTCCCCCTCAGGGGGAGCTGGCGGCGAAGCCGACTGAGGGGGCTACGCGGGCTGAAGCTCGGCCAGCGTCGATGCGAACGCCCAGTCGAGCCAGGGCGTGAGCGCCTCCACGTCGGAAGTCTCGACCGTGGCGCCGCACCAGATGCGCAGGCCCGGCGGGGCGTCGCGGTAGCCGCCGACGTCAAGCGCGGCGCCTTCCTTCTCTAGCCTGGACGCAAGCTTTTTGGCGAAGTCCGCCTGCGCTTCGGCGGACAGCTTCACCGCCTCCGGTGCGACCACCTTCAGGCACACGCTGGTGTTCGAGCGCACCGGCTTGGCGGCCAGGAACTCCACCCAGGCCGTCTTCGCGACCCAGCGCTCCAGCGCCTCCAGGTTGGCGTCGGACCGGCGCCGCATCTCCTGAAGGCCGCCAATCTCGTGCGCCCACTTCAGCGCGTCGATCGCGTCCTCCACGCACAGCATGGAGGGCGTGTTGATGGTCGCGCCCTCGAACAGGTCGAGCGTGACCTTCCCGCCCTTGGTCATCCGGAACAGCTTGGGTAGCGGCCAGGGCGGGCTGTAGCTCTCCAGCCGCTGCACCGCGCGGGGGCCGACGATCAGGACGCCGTGCGCCGCCTCGCCGCCCAGCGCCTTCTGCCAGGAGAAGGTCACCACATCGAGCTTGGACCAGTCGAGCGCCTGCGCGAAGCAGGCGCTCGTGGCGTCGCAGATCGTGATCCCCTCGCGGTCGGCTGAGATGAAGTCCGCGTTCGGCACGCGCACGCCGCTGGTGGTGCCGTTCCAGGTGAACACGAGATCGGCGTCCGGCCGCACGCGGGAGAGGTCCGGCAGCTCGCCGTAGGGCGCGTCCAGCACTTCCGGATCGAGCTTCAGCTGCTTGACCGCGTCGGTCGCCCAGTCCTTGCCGAAGCTCTCGAACGCCAGGAGCTGCACCGGCCGGGCCCCCAGCATCGACCACATCGCCATCTCGACCGCGCCCGTGTCGGAGCCGGGAACGATGCCGATCAGGTGGTCGTCCGGAACCTCCAGCACGGCGCGCGTGCGGTCGATCGCCTCCTTCAGCCGGGCCTTGCCAAGCTTGGAGCGGTGCGAGCGGCCGAGGACCGCGTTCTTGAGGTTGTCGGGGGTCCAACCGGGCCGTTTGGCGCAGGGGCCGGAGGAGAACTCAGGGCGCGCCGGACGCACGGCGGGCTTCGCCGCCGCAGCGGCGTCGAGGGTCGTCATAGCGATGTCTCCCATCCTTGCAGATGAGCAGCGCCCCGTTGGGAGGGCGTGGCCCGCGGGCCAAAGCGCACGACTCGCGGCCGGGCGCAATCCCCGAGCGCATCCGCGTCCGATCGACAACCTTCGCCGCAGGGCCGCGTTCAAGGGCTGGAGGGGCTGAACGGGGCGTTCCGGTGCGGTTCATGTCGAAGGCGCCACCCTACGCGACCGCTCCGCGCCGGAGCCTCATCAAGGAGAGACCCATGACGTCCAAGCTGATCGCCGCCGCCCTCGGCGTCGCCGCGCTGGCGAGCGCCGCCCCCGCCCTGGCGCAGGTCAACGCCCGCCAGGCCGAGCAGCAGCACCGCATCGACCAGGGCGTCCGCTCGGGCGAGTTGACCGGCCGCGAAGCCGCGCACCTCGAGCGCCAGCAGGGCCGCATCGCCCGCACCGAGGCCCGCATGCGCGCCCAGAACGGAGGCTACCTGCGTCCCGGCCAGAAGGCCCGGCTGGAGACCCGCCAGGACCGCGCGAGCGCCAACATCTATCGCAAGAAGCACAACCTGCGCGCCTACTGAGCCGGCGCGGCCGAACTCCAGCAAGGAAGAGGGAGACGTCGATGAAGACGATGATCACCGCCGCCGCGCTCGCCGCGGCGACCCTGGGCGGCCTGGCGGCGGCCCCGGCCACGGCGGACGCGCAGCCGCGCTACTGGCACGGCCCCGCGCACGGCCCGCGCTGGCACGCCTGGCGCCACGGCTACTACGGCCGCTGGCACCGCTATCCGGTGCGCGTCTGCCGCCACGGACGCTGCTGGTACCGCTGAGCCGGGAGGGCCGGAGCCCACGCTCCGGCCCTTCGCCTATCCGGGATACGACGTCACCGTCACCTCCGGCCAGCGCGCGGCCGCGGAGGCGGTGACGCGCGCGTAGGCCTCGGACGAGACCGCGCGCGTCGGGTTGGGGCGCAGGCGCAGGGCGAACACGTCGTCCAGCCCGAACGGCGCCGCCACGTGCAGGGCGCCGCCCGCGTCCAGCCGCGCGCCCACCGCGAAGGCGGGGCAGACGAACCGGCCCAGCGCCTCGGCCGTCGAGGTCAGCGGCGCATAGGGCTCGCCGAACCTGGCTTCGAACCACAGGTGCACGCGCGCCTGGTTGCGCACCTCCGTCATCGCGTCCAGCGGCGGCGGCAGCGCGGCGGCGACCCGCCGGATCACCGCGTCCTCCGCCTCCCACGAGGTGTCGGGGTCGAAGTAGCCGAGGTCGTAGTCCTTGATCCCATGATCGGGGTGGCGGCCCGTGAGGGCGTTCCAGGCGGTCTGGTAGATCACGCCGGAGAACACCAGCGGGTCGGGCAGGTCGAGGTCGCGCGCGGCCTCCAGCACGCGCATCACCCGCGGGCTGGCGCGCAGGATCGCCTCCAGACGATCCTTGTCGCTCATGCGCGGCCGGCGGGAGGAAGCGAGCCGCCGTGCAGGCGGTCGCGGCCGCCGGGCCGCATCGGCCAGCCGTGGTCCACCGGCCCGTGGCCGGAGCCCAGGTGCGGCGCGCGGCGGATCGCCTCCAGCAGGTAGTCGCGGGCGCGGGCGACGCTGCGCTCCAGGCCCAGCCCCTGGGCGAGGCCGGTGGCGATCCCGCTGGCCAGGGTGCAGCCGGTGCCGTGGGTGTTGCGGCTGGCGATCCGCCCGCTCTCGAACCGGGTGACGCCGACGGGAGTGACGAGGAGGTCGACCACCCGGTCGCCGGGAAGGTGCCCCCCCTTCATCAGCACCGCGTCCGCGCCCAGCGCCAGCAGCGCCTCGGCCGCGCGGCGCTGGCCCGCCTCGTCCGCCACCGCGACGCCCGTCAGCGCCTCGGCCTCCGGCGCATTGGGGGTGAGCACCGTCGCCAGCGGGATCAGCAGCGCCTTCAGGGCGTCCACCGCGTCCGGCGCCAGCAGCGCCTCGCCGCCCTTGGCGAGCATGACGGGATCGATCACCGCGGGCCGCCCGGCTTCGGACACCAGCGCCGCCACGCGCTCGACCATGGCGGCCGAGCCGAGCATGCCGGTCTTGATGCTGTCGGTCCCGATGTCGTCGAGCACGGCGCGCGCCTGCGCCTCCACGACGTCCGGCGGGACGGCGAAGACGGAGCGCACCTCGCGGGTGTTCTGCGCGGTGAGCGCGGTGATCGCCGTGGCCGCGTGGCCGCCGAGCGCCGTCACCGTCTTCACGTCCGCCTGCACCCCCGCCCCGCCCCCGCTGTCGGAGCCGGCGAAGATCAGGACGCGGCCGAGGTCCTCGTGCATGGCGCGGGTCTAGCGGCGGCGGGCGGCGTCCGCCAGCGCGGCCTGGACCTTCAGCGCCTGCACCGTCTCGCGCACGTCGTGGGTGCGGATCATGGCGACGCCCTGCGCCGCGCCGTGCAGGTGCAGCGCCAGACCGCCGCCGAGCCGGTCGAGGGGGTCGGTCGCGGTGGGGTCGATGTGCAGCACCGTGCGCTTGCGGCTGGCCCCGAGCAGCACGCGGAAGCCGTGGGAGCCCAGGCGGCCCAGCGCGTTCAGGAGCGCGAGGTTGTGCTCCAGCCGCTTGCCGAAGCCTATGCCGGGGTCGAGCCAGATCTTCCCGCGCGCCACCCCCGCCGCCATCGCCGACTCGGCGCGCGAGAGCAGGAAGGCCTCCACCTCCGCCACCACGTCGCCGTAGCGGGGGTCGCGCTGCATGGTCTTGGGCTCGCCCTGCATGTGCATCAGCACGACCTCGCAGCCGAGCGCGGCGGCGGTCTCCGGCGCGCCGGGCGCGGCCAAGGCGGAGATGTCGTTCCACATCACCGCACCCGCCTGAACGGCGGCGCGGGCGACGGCGGGCTTCAGCGTGTCGATGGAGAGGTCGGCGACGCCGCGCAGGCCCTCGAGCACCGGCAGCACCCGGCGCAGCTCCTCCGCCTCGTCCACCGGCTCGGCCCCCGGTCGGGTGGACTCGCCGCCGATATCGAGCACTTGCGCGCCCTGGGCGGCCATCTCGCGGCCTCGCGCGACGGCGGCCTCGGGCGAGTCGAAGCGGCCGCCGTCGGAGAAGCTGTCAGGCGTCGCGTTCAGCACGCCCATGACAAGAGGGGAACGCACCTATCCCTCCCCCTCATGGGGAGGGATAGGGCGCGGAAATCACGCGGGCTGCGGAGCGGCTCCGCCCGGCAGCGTCATCGGCTTGGGCGCGTGGGTCAGCGGCACCGAGACCGCGCCGCCCACAGCGGGGGGCTCGCCGGTCTCGCGCACCGGCGGGATGCCCTGGATCACCTTGATGATCTCCTCGCCCGTCAGCGTCTCGTATTCCAGGAGCGCCTGCGCCAGCGTCTCGAGGTCCGCCGCGCGCTCGGTCAGGATCCGCTTGGCGTCGTCGTAGCCCGCCGTGACGAGCCGCTTGACCTCGGAGTCGATCTTGTTGGCCGTCTCCTCGCTCACCGCCTGGGTGCGCTGCATCGACATGCCGAGGAACACCTCGTCCTGGTTCTCGCCGTAAGCCACGAGGCCCAGGTCGTCGGAATAGCCCCAACGCGTGACCATCATCTTGGCCAGCCGCGTGGCCGCCTCGATGTCGGAGGAGGCGCCGGAGGTGACGTTCTCCTTGCCGAAGATCAGCTCCTCCGCCACCCGGCCGGCCATCATGATCGCCAGGCGCGACGTCATCTGCTTGTAGTTCATGGAGTAGCGGTCGCCTTCCGGCAGCTGCATCACCATGCCGAGCGCGCGGCCGCGCGGGATGATCGTGGCCTTGTGCACCGGATCGGTGGAGGGCACCGAGAGCGCGACCAGCGCGTGCCCGCCCTCGTGATAGGCGGTGTTACGCTTCTCCTCGTCGCTCATCGCCATCGACTTGCGCTCGGCGCCCATCATCACCTTGTCCTTCGAGTTCTCGAAGTCGCGGTGGCTGACCATGCGCTTGTCGCGCCGGGCGGCCAGCAGCGCCGCCTCGTTGACGAGGTTGGCGAGGTCGGCGCCCGAGAAGCCGGGGGTGCCGCGCGCCAGCGTCTTCACGTCGACGTCGGCGGCCAGCGGCACGTTGCGCATGTGCACGCGGAGGATCTTCTCGCGGCCGGTGACGTCGGGGTTGGGCACCGTGACCTGGCGGTCGAAGCGGCCGGGGCGCAGCAGCGCAGGGTCGAGCACGTCGGGCCGGTTGGTGGCGGCGACGAGGATGATGCCCTCGTTGGCCTCGAACCCGTCCATCTCGACGAGGAGCTGGTTCAGCGTCTGCTCGCGCTCGTCGTTGCCGCCGCCCAGGCCCGCACCGCGGTGACGGCCCACCGCGTCGATCTCGTCGATGAAGATGATGCAGGGGGCGTTCTTCTTCGCCTGCTCGAACATGTCGCGCACGCGGCTCGCGCCCACACCGACGAACATCTCCACGAAGTCGGAGCCGGAGATGGTGAAGAAGGGCACGCCGGCTTCACCGGCCACAGCCCGCGCCAGCAGCGTCTTGCCGGTGCCGGGAGGGCCGACCAGGAGCGCGCCCTTGGGGATCTTGCCGCCCAGGCGCTGGAACTTGGACGGGTCCTTCAGGAAGTCGACGATCTCCTGCAGCTCGTCCTTGGCCTCGTCGACGCCCGCCACGTCCTCGAAGGTGACCCGGTTCTTGTTCTCGGTCAGGAGCCGGGCCTTGGACTTGCCGAAGCCCATGGCGCCCTTACCCGCGCCCTGCATCTGGCGCATGATGAAGAACCACAGCGCCCCCATCAGGATGAACGGCAGCAGCGCCGAGAGGAGCTGCATCCAGCCCGAGGGCTGCGAGCTCTGGGCCTTGATGTTGACCCCGTGGGCTTCCATCCGCTTCAGGAGGTCGGCCGAGCCTTCCGGCAGCACGGTGGTATAGACCTGCTTGGCGCCGTCGATCGCCTGGACCTGCTCGCCCTTGATGGTGGCGAACTTCACCTGGTCGGTGTCGACCTTCTGCAGGAGCTGGCTGTAGGTGATCTCGCCGGCCGACTGGCCGCCGCCCTTCGAGGACGGGTTCATCACGCTGTAGAACAGCGTGAGCAGCACGGCCACGAACAGGACCCAGATCGCCGCGTTCCGCAGGTTCATCGCACCAGCCTCGCAAGCCGCAGAACCGCGGCCGTCTTCCAAGGTGTCAGATATAGGCGGGCGAATCGATGGCGCCACGCGGGCAAGCGCGCAAGGCGAACGGTCGCGGCCGCCACGGGGTTAACGATTGGGGAGCGTTCGGCGGGCACTGTCGGCCTTCCATGACCGCCGCCCGTTCCGCCCCGCGCATCATTCCCCCGCACTGGGCGCGCGAGCCCGAGCCGCGGCCCCTGCCCTACGGCCGCCAGCTGATCGAGGACGACGACGTCGCCGCGGTGGTGGAGGCGCTGCGGGGCGAGCTCCTGGTGCAGGGCGCCCGCGCCGAGGCGTTCGAGCGGGCGCTCGCGGCCAAGGTCGGGTCGGCCCAGGCGGTGACCTGCTCCAGCGGCACCGCCGCCCTGCACCTGGCGCTCGCGGCGCTCGACGTGGGGCCGGGCGAGGCCTGCGTGGTCCCGGCCGTGACCTTCCTCTCGACCGCGACGGCCGCGCTGCTCTGCGGCGCACAGGTGGTGTTCGCCGACGTCGACCCCGCGACCGGCCTCATGACGGCCGAGACCCTGGCCGAGGCGCTCGACCGCGCCGGTCCTGCCGCCAAGGTCGCGCTGCCCGTCCACCTGGGCGGGCGCATGTGCGACATGTCGGCGTTGGCGCACGTGGCCGAGGCGCGGGGCGTGACCCTGATCGAGGACGCCTGCCACGCCCTGGGTTCGGCGCGCGAGGGCGTGGGCCGCGCGGGCGGATCGCGCTTCAGCGCGGCCTCGGTGTTCTCCTTCCACCCGGTGAAGACGATCGCCTGCGGGGAAGGGGGCGCGGCCACCACCAACGACCCGGCGCTGGCCGACCGGATGCGCCGCCTGCGCAACCACGGCGTCACCCGCGACCCCGCGCTCATGGTGGACGCCGAGCTCTCCCTCGACGGCGCGGGCGCCGCCAACCCTTGGAGCTACGAGCAGACGGAGCTCGGCTTCAACTACCGCATGACCGAGATGGAGGCGGCGCTCGGCCTCTCCCAGCTGGGCAAGCTCGACCGCTTCCAGGCGCGCCGCCTGTCGCTGGCCCGCGCCTACGACGCGCTCCTGGCGCCGCTCTCGCCCCTGGTGCGGCCGGTCTCGGCGGAGGCGGACGAGACGCCCTGCCCTCATCTCTACAGCGTGGCGATCGACTTCCCGAGGCTCGGCGTGTCGCGCGCGACGCTGATGCGCGACCTGGCGGCGCGGGGGGTCGGCACGCAGGTGCACTACATCCCCGTCTACCGGCAGCCGGCCTTCGTCGCCCGCTACGGGCCGCAGCGGCTGGAGGGGGCGGAGGCCTACTACGCGGCCAACCTCGCCCTGCCGCTGTTCCCGGCCATGGATGAGGCGGACGTGCAGCGGGTCGCGCTGGAGCTGGCGCGCGCCCTCAGCCTGACGCGGTCGGCCGCCGCCTGAACGGCGCGACCGCCGCGCGCGCGCCCCTCACCACCGCGCGCAGCAGCGGAAAGGCGCCCGGCAGGGCGAGCAGCGCCTCGGTCACGGCGCCGACCCGGCGCGCCACGGCGTCGGCGACGAAGGCCTGGGGGGTGGCCGGGGCGGTCGGCGGCGGCGAAGTCGACGGCCGGTGGCGGATGCGCCGAACGATCCGCCCATAGTCCGCCCGCGCGATCGCCCGCTCCAGCGCCTCGCCGATATCCTCGGCGGCGCGGGCGGCGTCCCCCGGTCGGCCCCGGGAGGCGCCGGCGTCGGTCCAGACGGGAGGCGGCGACAACGCCGCGACAAGGTCGGCGGTGGTGAGGGCGACGTGCAGGTTCGCCTCGCCCCCCAGAGCCTCGGCGATCTCGTCGAACACCGGCAGCGCCCGGACGACCACCGGCCGGCGGGCCGCGAGCGCGTTCAGCACGGGGATGCCGAAGCCTTCGTAGTGGCTGGGGAAGACCACCACGGCCGCCCCGGCGTAGAGGGCGCCCATGCGCTCGGGCGCCATCCTCCCCGCGGGAACGCGCACCACCCGGGGCGAAGCGGGCAGGCCGCGGGGCGCGAAGGCCCCCGCGTCCGCCAGCGCCTCGGCCGCGTCAGCTTCCTCCCCCGCCAGCACGACGATCCGCCATGACGGGTCGCCGTCGAGCAGCGCCTTCACGGCGCGCGCCACGTCCTTGTGCGCATAGCCGTTGCCGACGACGAACACGTAGCCCGGCTCGGGCAGCCCCTCGCGCGCCCCGACGGGCAGCCGGTAGTCGGCGAGGTCCAGGGAGTGCAGGCTGCGCACACGCAGCGTGTCCTCGCCGAACGCGAAGCGGCGCTCGAGCTGCCCGGCCGTGAGCGCGCTGGTGGTCGCGATCAGGTCGGCGTGCTCCAGCGTGAAGCCCCAGAGCCGCTGCAGCTCCGGGTCGGCGAGCTGGGTGCAGTCGAGCGAGATGGTGTCGAGCATGAAGACGCCGATGGCGGCGCCCTTCAGCACCAGCCGCTCGATGGCGCCGGGTTCGTAGGGCTGGCCTACACGGAAGATCGCCGCATAGGACTCGGGGCCGTGCGGGTCGCGCCGCTCCACCCCGTGCCTCTCGAGCCCGTGGAAGGCGTAGGCGTCGGGTGCGCAGAGCACGAAGAGGTTGAAGCGGTCGCGCCACGCCCGCGCCGCGGCCGCGAGCAGCTGGACTCCCGCCTCGAAGGTCCCGTTGTGCGCGGCGACGAAGCTGGAGAAGTCCAGCGCCACGTCCAGCCGCCCGTCCGCGTCGGCGATCAGCGCGCCCAGCAGCTGCTCCGCCCGCTGCTCGGGGGAACGGAAGTAGCCCTCGGCCAGCGCCCCGTATTCCGGATAGCGCCGGTCCAGGATCGCGCGGTTGCGCAGCTCCAGCGCCTCGCCCTCCGTGGCGAACGAGGCGGAGCCCTCGTGCCAGACGAAGGCGCGGTTCGCGAGCACGGCGCGGTAGCCGCGGCGGCCCGCGCGCATGGCGAGGTCGTTCTCCTCGTTGTAGCCGCGGCCGTAGATCTCGTCGAAGCCGCCGAACTCGGCCAGCACGAACCAGCGCACCAGGACGCAGAAGCCGTTGGCGGTGGGCGCGTAGCTGTAGCGCGGCAACCGATCCGCGACCGCCGCCCAGGCCCGGCGCGCGGGCTCGGGCGGCAGATGACGGAAGCGCTCCTGGAAGGGCAGGGTCGCCAGCGTCGCGTTGTTCGACCGCGGATTCACGAAGCCGATCATCGGGTCTTCGCGCGCGACGGCCGCCATCTCCGTCAGGGCGCCCGGCGTGAGCACGGCGTCGGAGTTCAGGAGCACCACGTCGAAGCCGCGCGCCGCCGCCTCGTCGAAGGCGCGGTTGGCCGTGCGCACGAAGCCCAGGTTCAGCGGGTTCGCCTCCACCCGGCAAGGCAGGGCGGCCCGCAGGCGCGCGGCCAGCCCCGTCAGCGTTTCGGCGAGGTCCGGATCCTCGGGCGAGTCGTCGTAGAGCACGACCTCGCCCCTCAGCGCGGCGATCTCGGCGGCGCAGGCCAGCAGGGACTCGGCCACCCGCACCGCCAGGTCGGGACGGCGGTAGAGGGGGACGGCGATCAGCAGCGGCCGGGCGCACACCCGCGCCTCGAACCGCGACGCCGGCGCGGCGGCCGGCGGAGCGGAGGGCGCGGCCTCGACGAAGGCCCGGATGGGGCCGGGATCGTTCACAGGCCCGCCGGCTGCGAGGCCGGGCGCTTCATACGGCTCCGGTTCCCGCGTGCGGCCGGGCGTGTCAACCCGCCGCCGCCTTGCGCGGCCCCATGAAGCCGAACAGGAAGGCGGCGACCTTGCGCATCTGGATCTCCTCCGCGCCCTCGGTGATCCGGTAGCGGCGGTGGTGGCGGTAGATGTGCTCGAACGGGGTGTGGCGGCTGTAGCCGATGCCGCCGTGCACCTGCATCGCCCGGTCGGCCGCCTCGCAGCATAGGCGGTTCGCCCAGTAGTTGCACATGGAGACACGGTCGGAGAGCTCGCGCTCCACGGCCTTGTGCTCCATCCGGTCCATGCGCCAGGCGGTCTCGCGGATCAGGAGGCGCAGCATCTGGGCCTGGGTATGCAGCTCCACCAGCGGCCACTGGATCGCCTGGTTCTCGGCCAGCGGCTTGCCGAACGGCTTGCGCTCGCGGGCGTAGGCGACGCTCGCCTCGATGCAGAACACCGCCGCGCCGAGCGACGAGGCCGCCTGGCGGATGCGGTTCTGGTGCACGAAGCTCTGGCCCAGCCCCAGCCCCCGGTCGACCTCGCCCCAGTAGGCGTCCTCCGGGACCCACACGCCGGTCAGGCTCAGCCGCGGATGGTCCGTCGGCATGTTGAAGGTCCAGAGGTACTCCTCGATCACCAGCCCCGGCGTGGGGTTGGGCACGACGAAGCAGGTGATCCCCCGCGCGTCGCCGTCCTGCCCGGAGGTGCGGGCGAAGCACATCATGTGCGTCGCCTTGTGCATGCCGGTGATCCACATCTTGGCGCCGTCGATGCGCCAGCCGGGCTTGCCGTCGCGCTCCTCGCGCACCGCGCGCGTCTCCATGAAGGTGGCGTCGGAGCCGTGGTTCGGCTCCGTCAGGCCGAAGGCGACGCGCATCGATCCGTCGGTCAGCGCCGCCTCGTCCCGCGCGCGCTGGGCGGACGTGGCGAAGCTCTTGAACATCAGCACGAACGGGTTGTTGCCGACGATCGAGTGCTCGGTCTGCAGGTCGTTGTGGAGCCCCAGCGGCTTGTTGGCGAGGTGCTCGCGGATCACCGCCATGGCGAGGTTGGAGCCGCCCTTCCCGCCCATCTCCACAGGCCAGGCGAAGCGCAGGTGCCCGGCGGCGTCGGCCCGGCGGCGGGCCTCGGCGAGCAGGTCCTCCCATTCCTCGCGAGGCAGCCCCTGGTCGTCCCAGTCGGTGCGGGCGTGCTCGCGGCGGTGGTCGAAGAAGCGCTGGTTGTCGTCCTGCTCCTGCAGGGGCGCGATCTCGGCTTCGATGAAGGCGTCGAGCTCGGCGAGGTAGGCCGTCAGCTCGGGCGGCAGGTCGAAATCCATGGCGCGCGTCCTCCGCAGGCAGCCTAGGCGGGCGCCCCTGGGGCAGGTCAATCGTTGAAAGCGGCCGCCGGGAGGGGAAGGATGCCGTCTTCGCAAGCGTGCGGAGGGAGGGGCGAGACATGGCCGACGACGCCTTCCGCGACGCCTTGCACGCGCTCTGCCGCCGGGCGCTGGGCGGGCCCCTGCTGACGGTCGAGCGCCTGTCGGGTGGGGCCAGCCAGGAGCTGTGGTCGCTTGACGTCGGCGACGCGGCCGCACCCCGCGGCTACGTGCTGCGCCGCTCGCCCGGCGGAGGGCCGGAGCGAGCATCCGCCTGCGGCCTCGCGACGGAGGCGGCGGTGATCACGGCGGCCGGGGCGGCGGGCGTGCCGGTGGCCGCGGTCGCACACGTGCTGACGCCGGAGGACGGGCTCGGCCCCGGCTTCATCGCCGAGCGGGTGGGCGGCGAGGCGCTGGGCCGGCGCGTCGTGCGCGACGCCATGTTCGCCGACGTGCGCCCGAGGCTGGCGGCCGAGTGCGGCGCCATCCTCGCCCGAATCCACGCCACGCCGCTGGAGACGCTGCCGCCTCTGGAACGGCGGACGCCCGTTCAGGCGATCGCCGGCCTGCGCGCGCTCCTCGCCTCGACCGGGCAGGCGCGGCCCGTCGCGGAGCTGGCGCTGCGCTGGCTGGACGACCACGCGCCCGCATCCGCCGCCCTGACGCTGGCGCACGGCGACTTCCGCACCGGCAACTTCCTGCTGGAGCCCATGGGCGTGCGCGCGGTGCTGGACTGGGAGGGCGTGCACCTGGGCGATCCGATGAGCGATCTCGGCTGGCTCTGCGCCCCGGCCTGGCGGTTCGGCGTGCGCGCGCTCCCCGTCGGGGGCTTTGGGACGCGGGGGGACCTGTTCGCGGGCTACGAGCGGGAGAGCGGGCGGCGCGCGAACCCTGAGGCGGTCCGCTTCTGGGAGGTGTTCGCCATGCTGCGCTGGAGCCTGATCTGCGTCGGCTTCGGCGCGGAGTTCACCTCCGGCGCCGATCCCTCTGTGGAACGCGGCGCGATCGGACGTCGGGCGTCGGAGAGCGAGTACGACCTGATGGAGGCGCTCGCGCCCCGCGCCGGCATGGCCGCCTGATGCAGGACGCCCCCTCCCCCGCCGCGCTGATCGACGCCGCCGCCCGCTTCCTGCGCGAGACCGCTGCGCCAAGCCTAACCGGCCAGGCCGCCTTCCACGCCCGCGTGGCCGCCGGCGCGCTGGAGATCGCGGCGCGGGAGCTGCGCCTCGGCGCCCCCGCCGAAGAGCTGGCCTCGCTCCGCGCGCTCCTGGGCGAGGAGGGCGATCTTGCAACCCTGAACCGGCGGCTGGCCGAGCGGATCGCGGCGGGGGAGCTGACGCTGGAGACGCCCGGCCTCACCGATCACCTGTGGCGCGTGACCCTGGACAAGCTGGCCGTCGACCAGCCCCGCTACGCCGCAAGGAGCGAGCCATGACCGCGCCCGAGACCACGCCCGTCATCGTCGGCGTCGGCGAGGTCACCGACAGGCCTGAGCGGCCGGAGGACGCGCGCGAGCCCGTGGACCTGATGGCCGCCGCCCTGCGTGACGCCGAGCGCGACGCGGGCGCCGCGCTCCTGGCGCGCTTGCAATCGCTGGAGCTCGTCGGCCTGGTCAGCTGGCGCTACCGCGACCCCGTCGCGCTCCTGTGCGAGCGGCTGGGGATCGCGCCCGCCCGCACGGTCAACGCCAGCATGGGCGGCGAGACGCCGATCCGCCTGGTGCACGAGGCCGCGCTCGCCATCGCGCGCGGCGAGTTGCAGGTCGCCGCGGTGGTCGGCGGCGAGGCGGCGAACGCGCGCGCCAAGGCCGCCAAGGCGGGGGTCGAGCTGCCCTGGACCCCTGAGCCTCCGCCCGCGGAGACGGTGCGCTTCCCCTCCAGCCGCTTCGCCATGAGCGAGGTGGCCAGGCGGCTGGGCGTGACCGACCCGGCGCAGATCTACCCCTTCTACGAGACGGCGACGCAGGCCGCCTGGGGCCTCTCGCCTGAAGAGGCGGACAGGGAGTCGGCGGCGCTGTGGGCGCGCTACGCGGCGGTGGCGGCGCAGAACCCGAACGCCTGGATCCGCACCGCGCCCTCGGCCGAGGACATCTCCCGGCTAGGCCCGGACAATCGGCCGGTGAACTGGCCCTATCCCAAGCTGATGGTCGCCAACCCGATGGTGAACCAGGCGGCGGCGACGATCGTCTGCAGTCTCGCCGTCGCCCGGGAGGCCGGCGTGCCGGAGGATCGCATCGTGCACCTGTGGGGCGGGGCGTCCGCGCGGGAGCCGGAGGACTACCTCGCCCGCGACCGCTACGACCGCTCGACCGCCCAGGCGGCCACGCTGGAGCGGGCGGTCGAGATCGCCGGCGGCGACGCGCGCGCCTTCGCCCGGATGGAGCTCTACAGCTGCTTCCCCGTCGTGCCGAAGATGGCGCTGCGGACGCTGGGGCTGGGCGACGACGCGCCAGCGCCGACGGTGGCGGGCGGGCTGACCTTCTTCGGCGGCCCGTTGAACAACTACATGGGCCACGCCACCGCCGCGATGGTGCGGGCGCTGCGGGCGCACCCGGGCGAGCTGGGGCTGCTCTACGGCCAGGGCGGCTACGTCAACAAGCACCACACGCTGGTGCTGAGCACCCGGCCCGCGCCGACGCCGCTGGACGGCGACCCCTCGGTGCAGGCGCAGGCGGACGCGGCGCGCGGCCCTTCGCCGGAAGTGGCCGACGACTATGCGGGTCCGGCGCAGATCGAGGCCTACACGGTGAAGTTCGGTCGCGACGGAGAGCCGGTTGAGGGCGTGGTCATCCTGCGCACGCCCGGCGGCGCGCGGACCATGGCCCGCATCCCCGCCGACGACGCCGCGACCATGGCGCGCCTCCTCTCCCGCACGGAGACCGCGGTGGGCCTGCAGGGCGAGGCCGCCGTCGACGCCTTCGGCAAGCCCGTCTGGCGCCTGGCCGGCGCGCCTTCCCCCGCCGACGCCCCGCTGCGCTTCTGCAAGATGGAGCGCGAGGGGCCGCTGACGATCGTCACCATCGACCGGCCCGAGGCGCTGAACGCGCTCCACCCCGCCGCCAACGCCGAACTGGCGCGGGTGTTCGACGCCTTCGCCGCCGACCCCGACCAGTGGGTTGCGATCCTGACAGGGGCGGGCGAGCGCGCCTTCTCCTCGGGCAACGACCTGAAGTGGACGGCGCAGGCGATGGCGCGCGGCCAGGCGCTGGAGACGCCGACCACGGGCTTCGCGGGCCTGACCGCCCGCTTCGACCTCGACAAGCCGGTGATCGCGGCGGTGAACGGGCTGGCCCTGGGCGGCGGGTTCGAGATCGCGCTGGCATGCGACCTGATCGTCGCCGCCGACACCGCCGTCTTCGCCCTGCCGGAGCCCAAGGTGGGGCTGGCGGCGCTGGCGGGCGGGCTGATCCGGCTGCCGAGGCTGATCGGCGAGAAGGCGGCGCTCGGCATGATCCTGACCGGCCGCCGGGTCACGGCGGCGGAGGGACAGGCGCTCGGATTCGTCAACGCGGTGGTCCCGGCCGCCGAGGTGATGGCGGAGGCGCGGCGATGGGCGGCGCAGATCCTGGAGTGCAGCCCCATGTCGATCCGCGCGTCCAAGCAGGTCTTGCGTCGCAGCCTGGACGCGCCCTCGATCGCCGAGCCCTACGGCGGCCAACGCGACTATCCGGCGGTGAAGGCGCTGTTCCGCTCCGCCGACTCCCGTGAGGGCCCGCTCGCCTTCGCCCAGAAGCGGCCGCCGCGCTGGAGCGGCCGCTGAGCGGCGCCGTCGCCTAGCGATCGGGCGCCCCGCCGGTTCTGCGGGCGCCGCGGCCTCGCCGCGCCGGAGCATCGACCCCCGTGTTGACGGTCGAGGGGAACCGTCGCTTCATGTCTACACGGCAACGCTTGCGTGACCCGTCGCAGATGCGGGCGCGAAGGCGGGCGCTCTGCAAGGGGAACGACGTGGCTCACGATTCCAAGCGGCCCCGGCCGCGGCTGGCGACGCTCTTGCTGGCCTCCTCTATGCTGGCGGCCCCCGCCTTCGCCCAGGCGCCCGGCGCGAGCCCCGGCGGCCCCGCCCCGCCTCCCGCCGCACAGACCCCGCCGCCCTCCGCGCAGGACGGCGTCGCGCTGGAGGAGGTGGTGGTCACCGCCCAGAAGCGTGAGGAGAACCTGCAGCGCGTGCCCGTCAGCATCCAGGCGCTGGGAACGCAGACGCTGGAGCAGCGGCAGGTCAACAACTTCCAGGACTATGTGAAGTACCTGCCGAGCGTCAGCTTCCAATCGGTCGCGCCCAGCGTGACCAACGTCTACATCCGGGGCGTGGCCTCGGGCGGGGACGGCAACCACTCGGGCCCGCAGCCCAGCGTCGGCGTCTATCTGGACGAGCTGCCGGTCACCACCATCCAGGGCGCGCTGGACGTGCACGTCTACGACTTCGCGCGGGTGGAGAACCTGTCGGGGCCGCAGGGCACCCTGTACGGCGCGAACTCGGAGTCCGGCACCATCCGGATGATCACCAACAAGCCCGATCCCACCAAGTTCGAGGCGGGCTACGACCTGGAGGGCTCCACCACGCGCGGCGACGGCGGCGGCGTGATCGAGGGCTTCGTGAACCAACCGATCACCGACAAGATCGCGCTCCGCGTCGTCGGCTTCGGCGAGCGGGACGCCGGCTACATCGACAACGTGCCCTCCACCCGCGTGTTCACCGCCCCGAACGCGAACGGCGACTACGTGCCGACCTTCCCGGTGAACAACGGCAAGCTGGTGAAGGACAACTACAACGACGTGGAGACCTACGGCGGCCGCGCGGCGCTGAAGATCGACCTCGACAAGGATTGGTCGATCACGCCCGCGATCATGGCGCAGGACCAGCGCCAGCACGGGGTGTTCGGCTACGAGCCCAGCATCGGCGACCTGCAAGTGGCGCACGCCATCCCCGAGGCCGCGCACGACCGCTGGGCGCAGGCCTCGCTGACCATCCAGGGCAAGATCTCGGACTTCGACATCACCTACGCCGGCGGCTACTTCCAGCGGAACGTGGACTC
>JASLDZ010000112.1 GCA_030151985.1 Caulobacteraceae bacterium
GGCGCGCCCGCAAGCAAGCTGGCCCCCGGACCTACCAGGTCCAGTCGCGCCCCGGACGCAGGCGCGCCCCGGCTCGCGATCTGTCGCGGCTGCCCAACCGTCCCCCTCCCGACTCGTCGAACGTGAATCCTAGTCGCGCGAGGGGCGCGCCGCCACCGTCCGCGGTCCTCAGGCCGTCGGCGAGGCCGCCGCGGACGACGTCGACTCGGGCGGCGGCTCCTCCGCCCCGACCGGCGCGCGGCGCTCGGGCCCCGCGTAGGCGGCGTCCACGCGGCGGCGGCGGTCGGGGCCCTGGAAGTCGGCGGCGCGGATGAAGAGGCGTGGATGGTCCACGCAGTCCATGATCTTGCGGTGCAGCTCGGCCGGGGAGAAGGGCTTGACCAGGAAGTCGTGCGCACCCGCCTCCCGCGCCGCCTCCACCCGATAAAGCTCGGAGTAGGCCGACAGCATGACGATCGGCAGGTAGGGGTTGGGGCTGTCGGCGGCCGTGCGCATCAGCCGCACGAAGGCCAGGCCGTCCATGACGCCGAGGTTCACGTCCACCAGCGCCAGGTCGACCGTGAAGCCCCGACAGATGGCGAAGGCGGTCGGCACGTCGGGCGCCTCGTGCACCACGCCCGCGCCGAAGCCCTTGAGCACGGTCTTGACGATCTTGAGCATGTGCTCGTTGTCGTCGACCACCAGGAAGGCGAGGTTGGCGAGCGGCGGCGTCACGGCGTTTCCTGCGAGCGGGAGCGGCCACCCTGCCGCGCCAGGGTTGCCGCCATGTTGCCGGCCGGACTCAGGCGAGCGCCCTGGACGCCAGCTCCAGCACGTTGGCCGACACGGCGGGATGGTCGGCGAGGCGCTGCAACTCCCGCCGCATGCTCTCGCCGACCGCAGGGACATAGCGCCGCCAGCCGCCGAGCGCGTCCACCATGCGGGCCGCGGTCATGGGGTTGATGGCGTCGGTCGCCAGGATCTGGTCGGCGAGGAAGCGGTGGCCGGAGAAGACGTCTTGGCCGTCCGGCGCATGGAACCGCGTCGGGTTGCCGACCGCGAAGCCCGACACCAGCGCCCGCAGCCGGTTGGGGTTGGCCGGATCGAAGGCCGGGTGCGCCGTCAGCCCCAGCACCCGACCCAGCGCGCCGTCCGACGGGTCGCGCGCCTGCACGCCGAACCACTTGTCGACCACCAGCGGCTCGCCCTTCCACCTGTCGTAGAAGGCGCCGAGCGCCGTCTCCCGCAGCTCGCCCTCCGTGGCCATCAGGGCGGAAAGGCCGCCCATGGCGCCCGTCATGTCGGCGGCCGCCTCGAAGTGGCCGCGGGCGCGCTCGGCGGCGTCCGCCGTGCCGTCGGCGACGATGAGGTCGATCAGCGCGTTGCGCAGCGCCCGGCGGCCGGCCTGGGCGGCGTCGGGGCTGAACTCGCCGTCCTGCTGCAGCGCCGTGTGCATCTCGCGCAGGTCGGCGGCGAGGTGAACGGCCAGCCGCGTGCGCAGCGCCTCGCGCGCCGCGTGGAGCGCGGCCGGGTCGGCGGGGGTGCGGGCCAGGGCGAGGTCGCCCTCCAGCGGAAGCGCCAGGAGCAGCGCCTTGAAGGCGTGGTCGGAGCCGGCGTCCCGCAGCGCCTCGCCCGCGGCCTGGGCGTAGCGTTCCTCGTTCAGCTCGTTGGGCGTCTCGTAGGCGCGGCGCAGGATCAGGTCGCGCGCGAGTCCCTGGCCCGCCTCCCAGCGGTTGAACAGGTCCGGATCATGGGCGAGGCGGACGTAGGGGTCGCGCTCCGGCTCGTCGGTGGTCAGCACCACGGGGGCCGAGAAGCCGCGCAGGGCCGAGAGCACCGGCAGGCGCGCCACGCCCTTCAGCTCCACACGGGCCGAGGGCTGGTCGAGCACGTAGACGATCTCCTCGACCCTTTCGCCGGTGGCGGGGTCGGCGAAGGCCTGCACGCCGCCGTCCTCGTCCAGGAGACCCAGGCGGATCGGCAGCACCACCGCGCCCTTGTCCGCCTGGCCGGGCGTGGCGGGGGTGGACTGGGCGAGGTCCAGCGTCAGCACCTGCGTGTCGGTGTCGTACATCGCCGCGATGTCGAGCCGGGGCGTGCCCGCCTGGTCGTACCAGCGGGTGAAGGCGGAGAGGTCGCGGCCGCTCGCCTCGGCGAAGCAGGACCAGAAGTCCTCCATCGTCGCCGCCGTGCCGTCGAACCGATCGAAGTAGAGGTTCATGCCGCGCCGGAAGGCGTCGTTACCGATGAGGGTCTTTAGCACCCCGATCAGCTCGGCGCCCTTCTCGTACACGGTGGCGGTGTAGAAGTTGTCGATCTTGACGTAGCTCTTGGGCCGCACCGGGTGGGCGAGGGGCCCTGCGTCCTCAGCGAACTGGCGGGCGCGCAGCTGGCGCACCTCCTTAATCCGCTGCACCGCATGGCCCCGCATGTCTGCGCTGAAGCCCTGGTCGCGGAAGACGGTCAGGCCTTCCTTCAGGCACAGCTGGAACCAGTCGCGGCAGGTGATGCGGTTGCCGGTCCAGTTGTGGAAGTATTCGTGCGCCACCACGCCCTCGATCCGCTCGTAGTCGAGGTCCGTGGCGGTCTCCGGGTCGGCCAGGATCAGGGAGCTGTTGAAGACGTTCAGCCCCTTGTTCTCCATCGCCCCCATGTTGAAGTCGCGCACGGCCACGATCATGAAGAGGTCCAGGTCGTATTCGCGGCCGTAGGTCTCCTCGTCCCACCGCATCGAGCGCTTCAGCGCGTCCATGGCGTAGGTGGCGCGCTCGGCGGAGCCTGGATCGACGTAGATCTTCAGCGCCACCTCGCGACCGCTCATCGTGGTGAAGCGGTCCTCCAGCACGTCCAGCTCGCCGGCGACCAGCGCGAACAGGTAGCTGGGCTTGGGGAAGGGGTCTTCCCAGACCGCGAAACGTCGACCGTCGGGCAGGTCGCCAAAGTCGACCAGGTTGCCGTTCGACAGCAGGTTTTCGACCGTTGCGTCCGCCTCGATCCGCACGGTGAAGCGGGCCAGCACGTCGGGGCGGTCCGGCCAGAAGGTGATCTTGCGGAAGCCCTCGGCCTCGCACTGGGTGCACCAGCGGCCGGAGCTCATGTAGAGCCCCTCCAGCGCCTTGTTGGCCGCCGGGTCGACCTCGACCTCGGTCTCCAGCACGAAGGCGTCGGGGACGTCGGCGATCGTCAGGCTCTCAGGGCCGATCACGGCGGCGTTCTCGCCCAGCGTCTCCCCGTTCAGCGCCACCGAGATCGGCTTCAGCCGCACGCCGTCCAGCACCAGCGGCAGGCCCGGCTCGCGCGCCGGGTTGCGTCTCATCTCCAGCCGCGCCTTCACCCGCGTGGCGTGAGGGTCGAGCGCGAAGGTCAGATGCGCGCTTTCCACCAGGAAGGCGGGCGGCTTGTAGTCCGCGAGGTTGACGGCGGCCGGGGGCGTGACGGGCTGTTCGGTGCGCATGGGCGGGATGTAGCGGGGGGAGGCAAGGGCCGCCACCGTGCAGGCGGTCGATCGCCTCCGGGGATCAGGCGGCGGCCTCCACGGGGCAAGGCGTCCCGCGGCTGAAGGCGGCCGCGCCGTCCTCGCCGATCGTCCAGATCCCCGTCTCGCCGTCGATCAGCCGGTCCACCACGGCCTCGGCTAGGTGGCCGGACATGTCCCGGGGCGGCGTCGCGAAGCCGGCCAGGGGGACGCCCGCGCCGAGGCAGGCGCGCGCCAGGGCGTCCTGCGCGGGGGCGGCGTCCGAAGAGACGTCGACCACCGCGGCCGGCCGCCGCCGCTTGAGCGCGCGCCGCGCCTCCGCCGCGTTCCCGGCGAGGCGGAAGGGCAGGGCGTGATGGGTGCAGTAGGCGGCGAGGGCCCGCGCGGCCTCGCCCCCTTCGCCCACGATCAGCAGCGGCGCGGCGGCCGCGGCGGGGGAGGGCGGGTCCTCCCGGCGAGCCGTCGGGCAGGGGGACAGGTCGGCGACCCTGCGGCCCAAGGCGAACCGCACCTCGCGCCGCCACCAGCCGTGCGCCCCGTCCGCCAGGGTGGATGGCGGCGTCTCGCCCCGGGCCAGCGCCCGCCACAGCGACGCCAGCGCCGTATCGCGCGGCTCGCCCCCGGCGGAGGCGTCGAACACGCCCGCCTCGTACCAGTTCGCCTCCCGCGTCAGGAGGCTGTTCCAGTCGACCGCGCCCACCAGCGACCAGGCGGTGACGGCGCGGATGTCCACGCCTTCGTCGTGCAGGCGCCGGCAGGCGGCCCAGGTCTCGCGCACCCAGCGCAGCTGGTCGGCGCGAGAGGCGCCGTTGTGGCACTCCGTCACCGCCAGCGGCGCGCGGTAGCGGTCCCAGGCGGCGGCCAGGAGCGACTCGACGCCCAGCACTCCGGCCTCGCAGACGCGCGAGGCCTCCACGTCCACGTGGTGCGGCTCGCCGGGCAGGGGGTGCAGGTGGGGCGGGTAGGCTTCGACCTCGTGGTCGAGGAACCGCTCGCTGGTGACGTAGTGGTTCACGCCCACGACGTCGGGAGGGCAGGGATCGTCGGCGATGGCCGCCAGCCGGTCGCCCAGGCCGAAGCCGGCGAGCCGCGCGTGCAGCGGGTGGTCTGGCGTCACCCAGCCGAACAGGAGGTCCCAGCCCATCCAGCGGCGCTCGTTGTCGAACGCGGCGCGCTCGGCCATGGCGGGCGTGGCGTGGGTGTGGCCGAGGTCGTCGGTCGCCACCAGCCGGGCGGAGGGGTTCACCGCCCGCACCGCGCGCATGGCCAGCCGCGTGGCGTCCACCTGGTTGAGCAGCGCCCGCCACATGGCGCCCTCGTCGTGCGCGTGCGGGTGCCAGTGGCCGTAGAGGCAGCTGAACCGCGCGGTGGTCAGCGGCTCGTTCACCGGCGTGTAGGCGTCGATCCAGGGATAGCG
>JASLDZ010000125.1 GCA_030151985.1 Caulobacteraceae bacterium
TTGGAGCCGCCTCAGGCTCGCATCGATCGAGGCCATGACGTGCTTGCGCGACAGCCCCCGGTCGTTGGGCGCGTCCGACATCGGGTTGAACACCTTGGTGGCGATCACGACCTCGTCGCGCTTGGCCATCTCCTTCAGCGCGCGGCCCGTGACCTGCTCGCTGGCGCCCAGCGAGTACATGTCGGCGGTGTCGAAGAAGTCGATCCCGAGCTCCAGCGCCTTCCTGAAGAAGGGCAGGCTCTCCTCCGGCCCCTTCACCCACGCCCGCCACTTCGGATCGCCGTAGCTCATGCATCCCAGCGCCAGGCGGGAGACCTTCAGGCCGCTGGAGCCGAGGTTCACGTGCTTCATCGGGGAGCGTCCTATTGGGCCAGGCGACCGTCGGCGATCGCCTCGGCGCTGAAGGGGAAGACCACGGCGGGGTCGGGGGCGTTCACCTTATCGGCGTGGTCGGGCTCGCCGTGGCGGAGCAGCGCGCGGATCAGGTTCAGGCGGGTGCGCTTCTTGTGGTCGGCCTGGACGCACAACCACGGCGCGGCCGCGGTGTGGGTGCGCATCAGCATGGTGTCGCGGGCGGCGGAGTAGTCGGCCCAGCGGTCCTGCGCGACCTTGTCGAGGTCGGAGACCTTCAGCGCCTTCAGCGGGTCGGAGCGCCGCGCCTCCAGCCGCTCGGCCTGCACGGGCTTGGAAATGTCGAGCCAGAACTTGACCAGCGCGATCCCGCTCTCGACCAGCATGCGCTCGAAGTCGGGCGCGTCGCGCAGGAACTCCTCGTGCTGGGCGGGGGTGCAGAAGCCCATGACGGGCTCGACGCCGCCCCGGTTGTACCAGCTGCGGTTGAACAGCACGAGCTCGCCCGCCGCCGGCAGGTGGGCGACATAGCGCTGGAAGTACCACTGGGTCGCCTCGCGGTCGGTGGGCTTGGGCAGCGCCGCGACGCGCGTGTAGCGGGGCGAGAGGTGCTCCACGATCCGGCGGATCGCGCCGTCCTTGCCGGCCGCGTCGCGCCCCTCCAGGACCACGACGGTGCGGGCGCCGGACTTGACTGCGCGCTGCTGGAACTTGACCAGCCGCAGCTGCAGATCGGCCAGCGCCGTCTCGTACTCGTCCGCTTCGGGCTTGCTCACGAGGGGTCTCCGGTGCTGGTGAAGGCATGATCCGCCTGCACGTTCCTGATCCGCTGGGCCCCGGCGCGCGCGTAGAGCCCGCCGACGACCAGGCCCGCTACCTGACCACGGTCATGCGCCTGCGCGAAGGGGATGGGGTGCTGCTGTTCAACGGCCGCGACGGAGAGTGGCGCGCGGCCGTGACGGACATCGCAAAGCGCGGCTGCGTCCTGACCGTGGGAGAGCGCACCCGCGCGCAAGCGTCCACGCCCGACCTCGACCTCGTGGTGGCGCTGGTGAAGCGGGTGCGGCTGGACACGATCGTGGAGAAGGCCGCGGAGCTGGGCTGCCGCCGCGTGCGCCTCGTCACCACCCGCCGCACCAACGCCGACCACACGCGGGTGGACCGGCTGCAGGCGATCGCGACCGAGGCTTCGGAGCAGACCGGGCGGCTGGACGTGCCGCAGGTCGCCGCGCCCGAGAAGCTCGACGCGCTCCTCGCCGGCTGGGAGCCGGGGCGGCGGCTGATGTTCTGCGACGAGGCCGGCGACGATCCCGACGCCGCGTGGGGCGGCGGGCGCGGGCGGGCTCTCCCCGCGCTCGAGGCGCTGCGCGAGGCGCCGGAGGGCCCCTGGGCGGTGCTGATCGGCCCGGAAGGCGGCTTCGCGCCGGAGGAACGCACCGCGATCCGCGCCCTGCCCTTCGTTACCCCCGTGACGCTCGGCCCGCGCATCCTGCGCGCCGACACCGCCGCGATCAGCGCGCTGACGCTGTGGCAGGCGGCGCGGGGAGACTGGCGAGACACCTGACGCCGCTCAGGCATGCTTCGCCTCGTGCTCCAGCAGCCAGCGCTTGCGCTCCAGGCCGCCGCCGTAGCCGGTGAGCCGGCCGTCCCAGCCGACGATGCGATGGCAAGGGACGACGATGGCGATCGGGTTGGCTCCGTTGGCGAGCCCCGCCGCCCGCACGCCGCGCGGGCTGCCGATCCTCGCCGCCAGCACGCCGTAGCTGGAGGGCGCGCCGGCGGGCACGTCGCGCAACGCCGCCCACACCCGCCGCTGGAAGGCCGTGCCGCCGGTCGCGACCGGCACGGCGTCCACCGCCCGCAGGTCGCCCGCGAAGTAGGCGTCAAGCGCGGCCCGCGCACGCGAGGGCGCATCGCGGTCGCGCACGTCCCACCGGCCCGCGCCGTTCTGGCGGTCCAGCAGCCGGACCATGCGCGCCTCGTAGCCCTCGAACTCCACCACCCGCAGGCGGTCCTCGTCGTCGGTCAGGAGGGTGAGTTCGCCGACGGGCGTGGCCAGCGTCTCGCGGCGCAGGCGCAGCCCCGAGGCGGGAGGAGTCTGAACATCGTTCACACCGCCATCATCACCGCTCTTGAGCGGCGTTCAAGCACGGCCTATGTGCGGCCTCGCCAGATTGCGGCGCAACCGCGGCGGCTGTGCTCTTCAGGGAGTGGACCATGGCCGACTGCGCAGGCGACGACCGCCCGCTGGAGTTCGTCGACCTCGCCGCGCACCTGGCCGAAGGCTGCAAGCCCGAGGCGGCGCACCGCATCGGGGCCGAGCACGAGAAGCTGATCTTCCGCAAAGGCGGCCTGGAGCGCCCCGCCTACGACGCCCCCGACGGCGTGCACGTGCTGCTCTCGTCGCTGAAGCGGTTCGGGTGGGAGGGCGTCTACGAGGCGTCGGACGACGGCCGCACCCTTATCGGGCTGGAGCGCGACGGCGCCAACGTCAGCCTGGAGCCGGGCGGTCAGTTCGAGCTCTCGGGCGCCCCCCACGCCGACATCGCCGACATCGCCGCCGAGACCGCCAAGCACCTCGACGAGTGCCGCGCCGTCGGCGCCGAGCTGAGGCTCGGGTTCCTGGGCCTCGGCCACGACCCCCTGTGGCGGCGCGACCAGATCCCGGTGATGCCCAAGGGCCGCTACGCCATCATGCGCGCCTACATGCCCAAGGTCGGCGGGCTCGGCCTCGACATGATGCTGCGCACCTGCACCGTGCAGGCGAACCTCGACTTCGCATCCGAGGCCGACATGGTGGAGAAGTTCCGCCTGAGCCTCGCGCTGCAGCCGATCGCCACGGCCCTGTTCGCCAATTCGCCGTTCGTGGAGGGGCGCCCCTCCGGCTGGCTCTCCACCCGCGCGCGGGTGTGGACCGACACGGACCCGGACCGCACGGGACTCCTCGGGTTCGTGTTCGAGGACGGGTTCGACTTCGCCCGCTACGCCGACTACGCGCTCGACGTGCCGATGTACTTCGTCAAGCGCGGCGGACGTTACGTCGATCTTTCAGGCGCTTCCTTCCGCGCCTTCATGAAGGGCGAGCTGCCGCAGCTCCCCGGCCAGCGCCCCACGATGAAGGACTGGTCCGACCACCTGACCACCATCTTCCCCGAGGTCCGGCTGAAGACCTACCTCGAGATGCGCGGCGCCGACGGGGGCGACGAGGCGCACCTGAACGCGCTCCCCGCCCTCTGGGCCGGCCTCCTCTACGACGCCCCCGCCCGCGCCGCCGCCTGGGACCTCGCCAAGGGCTGGACGCGTGAGAAACGCGAGGCGCTGCGGCTGGACGCGGCCCGCGTGGGACTGAAGGCGCAGGTCGCCGGCCGCTCGCTCCAGGACGTGGCGAAGGACGTGGTCGCCGTCGCCCGCGAAGGGCTGGAGCGGCGCGGCAAGGGCGAGGCTCGTTTCCTCGACGTGCTGTCCGAGACGGCGGACACCGGCCTCACCCAGGCGGACCGGCTGCTGGAGCGCTTCAATAGCGAGTGGGCGGGAGACGTGCGCTCGGCCTATGCGGAGTTGGCCTACTAGCGCCTGCGCCGCTAAAGCTCCGCTCGGCATGTCGCACAACACCTTCGGACATCTGTTCCGCGTGACCACCTGGGGCGAGAGCCACGGGCCGGCGCTGGGCTGCGTGGTCGACGGCTGCCCGCCCGGCCTCGCGCTGGCCGAGGCCGACATCCAGCCCTGGCTCGACCGGCGGCGCCCCGGCCAGGGCAAGCACGTCACCCAGCGTCAGGAGCCGGACGCGGTGCGCATCCTGTCGGGCGTATTCGAAGGGCGGACCACCGGCCACCCCCTCTCGCTCCTGATCGAGAACGTCGACCAGCGGTCGAAGGACTACGGCGAGATCGCGCGCCAGTTCCGCCCCGGCCACGCCGACTACGCCTGGCAGGCCAAATACGGCGTGCGCGACTACCGCGGCGGCGGGCGCTCGTCGGCGCGCGAGACGGCGGCGCGGGTGGCGGCGGGGGCGGTGGCGCGCAAGGTGCTGGATGCGGCGGTTCCCGGCGGCGTCGCGATCCGTGCGGGCGTGGTGAAGATCGGGCCGCACGCCGCCGACCCTTCCCGCTTCGATTGGGACGCGATCCACGAGAACCCCTTCTGGTCGCCCGATCGCGAGATCGTGGCGGTGTGGGACGCGTTCATCGACGCCGTGCGCAAGGCGGGCTCGTCCGCGGGCGCGGTGGTGCAGGTGGAGGCGCACGGCGTCCCCGCCGGCTGGGGCGCGCCCGTCTACGGCAAGCTCGACGCGGAGCTGGCGGCCGGGCTGATGTCGATCAACGCGGCCAA
>JASLDZ010000129.1 GCA_030151985.1 Caulobacteraceae bacterium
GACGTCCAGCTTGTGGCGCGGCGCGAACGGCAGCTGCTTGCCGTCGTGCGCCAGGCAGGTGGCGAGCTGGGCGGCGCTGAGCGTGGCGGCGTCGCAGTGGTAGGCGAGGATCCGCGCGTCGTCGTAGGTGTAGCCGCCCGACAGCGACAGGTCGCGGAAGGGCCTGTAGGTCGCCTCCAGCTCCACGCCTTCGGTGCGCACCGTGCCGGCGTTGGTCAGGCTGGTGGTCACCGAGCCGTTGACCAGCACGAAGCTGTTGGCCTGGAAGTTGTAGAACCGCTCCTCGAACGCGGCCAGATTCACCGTCAGCCGGCGGTCGAAGAACTGGGACTTGATCCCCGCCTCGTAGCTGTCCGACGTCTCGGGCGAGATCGGCGGCGTGTTCACGGCGGTCTGGTTGTAGAAGACGTTGAACGCCGGTCCCTTGTAGCCGCGCGAATAGGTGGCGTAGGCCATCACGTCGGGCGCGATGTCGTACTGCACGCCCGCCTTGGCCGAAGGGCCGTCGTCGCTGACCGCGCCCGACGAGCTGAACGGCCCGCTGATGCCGGGCACCGCGATCCCCGCCGGCGGCGTCGCGCTGTAGGTGCGCGCCAGGCTGTAGGTGACCCGGTCGTTGGTGTAGCGCAGCCCGCCCAGCACCCGCAGCCGGTCGGTCACCGAATAGGTGGCTTGGCCGAAGACCGCCTGGTTGTAGAACTTGGTCTCGAAGTTGGCCGGCCCGCTGATCGACAGGAAGGTGCTGGCGCCCGGCGCGCAGGGCTGGAAGCCGGCGGCGTTCACCGCCAGCGTGGAGGCGGTGCACTCGTTGTCCGTCCGGCGGAAGGCGTCGGCCTCCTCCGTGTACCAGAGGAACAGCCCGCCCACGTACTGCAGCTTGCCCGACGAGGGCGAGGCGACGCGCAGCTCCTCGCTGTACTGGTTGTAGTTCAGCTCGCCCACGTCGTGCTGCAGGAGGTCCATGGAGGCGGCGGTGCGGCCGGCGCCCGCCGTCGCCACGAAATTCCCGTAGGTCCCGTGGAAGTCGCCGTCGCGCACCTGCTTGTTGCGCCAGTCGCGCCAGGCGGTGATCGAGGTGAAGGTGAAGCCGTTCCAGCGGTAGTCGGCCTGCGCCGAGACGCCGCCGTTGCCGTCGGTCGTGCGCGGCGACAGGTCGTTGTTCACCGACTCGTTGCGAGGGCCTGGGACCACCGGCAGCAGGGAGGGCAGGAAGACGTTGGTGAGCTGCGCGCTCGGAACATAGGTCCCGATCACGTCGGCGCAGCAGTCGTCCGTGGCGTGGGTGTAGTCGGCGCGCAGGGTGACGGTGAGGTCGTCGGTCAGGTCGGCGACGATGCTGCCGCGCGCGCCCAGCCGGTGGTAGCCGTTGGTGAACTTGTCGTCGAAGGCGTTGTAGACGTTGCCGCGGTAGTCGCCGTAGACGCCCGACAGGCGGTAGCGGATCTTGTCGGTGATCGGACCCGAGACGTCGCCCGTCGCCCGCACCTCCCCGCCCTCGAAGTAGCCGGCCGAGACGTCGCCGCCGAAGGTGCGGCTGGGCGCCTTGGTCACGATGTTGATCAGGCCGGCGTTGGCGTTCTTGCCGAACAGCGTGCCCTGCGGCCCGCGCAGCACCTCGATGTGGTCGAGGTCGCTGAACTCCTGGAACGCCTGGCCCGAGCGGCCGTAGACCACGCCGTCGACCACGGTGGAGACGCTGGGCTCGGCGCCCGAGGCGAACGATTGGGTGCCGACGCCGCGACCCGCGAGCGTCGAGTTGACGTTGGTGGTGCCCTTCTTGAACGTCAGCGACGGCACGACCTGGTCGAGGGACTCGGGGTTGAAGATCGCCGCGTCCTGCAAGGCCTGCGCGCCCACGACGCTGACCGCCACCGGCACCTTCTGCACGTTCTCGGCGCGCCGCTGGGCGGTGACCACGACCTCGCCCACCTGGTTCTCGGCGGACGGCGGCGTCGCGGTCGGCGGGACCACGGCCGGCGCGGTCTGCGCCAGCGCGGGCGCCCCCGCCAGCGCCGCGGCGAGGACGGCGAGCGCGGGCGCGTATCGCAAGCTCTTCAGACGACGTGCAGGCATGATCTTTTCCCCCTTGCGCGCGCACCGTTCGCCGATGCTGTTCAGCGCACCCGCGGACGGAGTCCCCGGGCGCATGGATGGAAGTCCGTCGGCGAACAGGCGTCCAACACTGTTTTTCGCTGAGATCGATCGTTTCGGGCGATGAGATTTTCAGGAGCGGCTTGAAGCTTCCGCGAACGCCTGGGCCGCGCGGCTCTGGTAGCGCTGGCGGTGGCGGATCAGGCGATAGCTCCGGGCGGGAAGGCGCACGGGCGCGCAGGCGAGTTCTCCCCGCGACAGGTGCGAACGGGCCACGCTTTCCGACACCCCGGTCGCGCCCGCCCCCGCCGCCACCGCCGCCAGCACCGCCTCGTTGGAGGGCAAGGTCATGGCCACGGCCAGCGCTTCGACCCGCACCCCCAGGCGTTGCAGCTCCCCCTCCAGCGTCGCCCGCGTGCCGGAGCCGGGCTCGCGCATGACCCAGTGCGCCGCCTGCAGCTCGCCCGCCTC
>JASLDZ010000133.1 GCA_030151985.1 Caulobacteraceae bacterium
TGCTGGTGGCGACCACCGTGGTCGAAGTGGGGGTGAACGTGCCCCGCTCCACCATCATGGTGATCGAGCACGCCGAGCGCTTCGGCCTGGCCCAGCTGCACCAGCTGCGCGGGCGCGTGGGACGGGGCGAGGCGCAGTCGAGCTGCCTTCTCCTCTACGACCCGCCGCTCTCCGCCGCCGCCCAGGCGCGGCTGGAGATCCTGCGCGCCACCGAGGACGGCTTCGTCATCGCCGAGAAGGACCTGGAGCTGCGCGGCGGCGGCGACCTCATGGGCCTGAAGCAGAGCGGCCTGCCCGACTACGCCTTCGCCGACCCCGCCGCCCACCGCGCGCTGATCCCCGCCGCCGTGGACGACGCCCGCCTGATGCTGGCCCGCGACCCGCACCTCTCCGGCGCCCGCGGCCAGGCGCTCCGCGTGCTGCAGGAGCTGTTCGACTGGCGCGGCGGCGACGACGCCTGGTCGGCGGCGGGGTGACCCGACGCACACGCCCCCTCAGACCGTCGCTCCGCTCCGGCCAGCTCCCCCGCGGGCGGGGGAGCCCTGATGGCGCGGCGCCAAGGGTTCCGGCCTCCCCTGCGACAGCGGGGGAGGTGGCGCGAGCGGAGCGAGCGACGGAGGGGGCTTCTTCGCTACTGCGCCGAAGGCGACTTCCCTGCCTTCGGGTCCTCGGTGGGCGGCCCCGGGCGCGCGGCGCTCACGAACGCCGCCACCCGTCGCACGGCGTCCGCCTCAAGGTCGGCCCAGAACAGGTTGAACGGCGGCTCGCGCAGGTGCTCGGGCCAGCCGTTGGAGTGCTGCAGGTTGGGCGAGCGGGGACGCGACACGCGGAGCAGCCCTTCGCGGCACGTGGCCGAGACCTGCCCGGCCAGCAGCGCCGGCCGGGCGCCCCACTCCAGCCGCGTCGCCGCGGCCGCGCCCAGGTTCGCGGCCTCCGGCGCGTCGGGGGCGCCCAACGCGCCGGTCAGCGGGTTCACGCACAGCACCTCGCCCTTGAACGGCTCGATCCACCCGGCCGGCGTCCACATGGCGGCGTGGTCGATCAGCCGGTCCTTGGCGGTGAAGTCGCCCCTCAGCGCCGTCTGGTAGGCGACGACGCATCCGGACTGGTCGCGTCGCGCGCATGCCGGGACCGGCGAGCCCGGCGCGTGGGCGGCGGCCGGCGCCGTCGCGTCGATCAGGTAGACCGCCGCCAGCCGGGAGGAGACCGCCGGGTCGCGGGCGACCTCCTGCGCCAGCCGCTCCACCATCAGGCCGCCCTGCTCCACCCCCACGAGCACGATCGGCCGCCCGCCGTTCCAGCGCGAGAGGTAGGCGTCGAAGGCGCGGCGCACGTCGGCGTAGGCGAAGCGCCGGGCGTCGCGGGCGTCGTCGCGGAGCGTCAGGCTCGAGTAGAGGCTGGCTTGCCGCACGCGCGGCGCGAACACCCGTCCGGCGCGGGCGAAGGGCGCGGCGAAGTTAGGCAGCACCTCCTCGACCAGGCGCTCGCGGGCGTGCGGGTCGTCCACCGGCCCGTTCCACTCGCGGCCGCCGTCATAGGTGGCGGAGTGGACGAAGAACACGTCCGCCGCCGGAACGGGCGCGCCCGGCCGCGCCGCCTCCGGCAGGAGCGCCCAGGCAGAAGCCTTGGCGTAGTCGGGCGCCGGCGGCGCGGTGTAGGTCTGGAACGGCTGCTTGGGGTCGAGCGAGGTGCGCAGGAGGTCGTCGCGCCAGTAGGCCAGCGCCGCCACCGCCGCGACCAGGAACAGCAGCAGCGCGACGAAGGCCGCCCAGCGCCGGCGGCTCCAGCGCTTGCGCGGCGCGTTCATCCCTTGATCCTCCCTATCGCAGATGGGGAGGGGGACCACGAAGTGGTGGAGGGGCCGCGCCCGCAGGGTGCGGACCGACGCGAGCGCCACGGAGAACGGTTCCGCGCTGCCGCGCGGCCCCCTCCCGGCTTCGCCGGCCCTCCCCCATGCGCGGCATGGGGGAGATCGCACGACCTGAGCGGGTTCACCGATAGGGATCGGGCTGGGAGAGGAAGCGGCGCGCGTAGTCGGCCACGCCGTCCTCCAGCCCGTGGAACGGGGCGACGTAGCCGAGCGCCTGCAGGCGGCTCATCTTCGCCTCGGTGAAGTACTGGTACTTGTCGCGGATCTCGACGGGCGTGTCCCGCCATTCCACCGTCAGCTCCCGCCCGGCGGCGGACGCGGTGGCGCGGGCGAGGTCGAGGAAGCTGCGCGCCTGCCCCGTGCCCAGATTGTAGACCCCCGCGAGCGACGGCTGCTCCAGCATCCAGGCGACCGCGCGCGCGCAGTCCAGCACATAGACGAAGTCGCGCAGCTGCCCGCCGTCGGCGTAGTCGGGGTTGTGCGAGCGGAAGAGCGTCACCGCCTCCCCCGCGCTCGCCCTGGGCCACATCTGGTGGACGACCGAGCGCATCGACCCCTTGTGGGCCTCGTTCGGCCCGTAGACGTTGAAGAACTTCAGCCCCGCCCAGGACGGCGGCGCGAGGCCGGCGTCCGCCTGCGCCCGCGCCCAGCGGTCGAACAGCGCCTTGGACCAGCCGTAGGCGTTCAACGGCCGCAGCGCCTGGAGGCTGGCCGCGTCGTCCGCGTCGTCGAACCCCCGCTCGCCCGCGCCGTAGGTGGCGGCGGATGAGGCG
>JASLDZ010000138.1 GCA_030151985.1 Caulobacteraceae bacterium
GCGCCCCCGCCGCGCCTGCGCCGACGAAGCCCGCGCCCGCCGCCCGCAAGCCCGCCGCGACGCCCAAGGCCGAGTCGCCCGCCGCCTCGTCCGCCCCGCCGCCGCTCGCCATCCCGCCCGTCCCGGCGCCCGCCGCCGCGCCCGCGTCGTCGAACACCAGCGGCGCCTAGCCTCAGCCTTTGGGAGAGGCCGGAGAGGCGGGGGCCGGCTGCGCGGGCGCGACCGCCGCGCCGACCGACTGGAACACGGGTCCCCCGCTGTAGGTGAAGTAGAGCCGGCCCTGGCTGGCCGCGATCAGCACCCGGTGCGAGCGCAGGAAGTCCGCGCCCAGCAGCATGTCGGGGTTGTGCAGGCCCTCCACCCGCTGCTGCAGGATGGAACCCGTCTGACGTTCCGTGTTGGCGGCGTAGAGGTCGGCGACCTGCAGCCGGGCATGGGCGACCGTCTCGTCGCCGATCTGGATCTCCTTGAACACGGCGATGCGCGTGGCGACGGCCGCCTCGCCGATGCCGTAGCTATGGCCGACGCCCGTCTCGTAGTCGGCCCGACCGACGCCGGCGCTGGACGCCATGTCCAGGGTGACGACGGAAGTGTCGGCGCCGGAGTCGAGCGTCGCCTCGAACGGCTTGCCGTTGAGCCGGATCCGCACGCGGTACTCGTCGCCGGCGTCGTCGCGGTCCAGTTCGGCGAGTTCGGGCTCTTGAGTCCAATAGGCCAGGGAGCGGCCGCCGCAGTGCTGGGGCGTCCACAGCCGAAGGACCTTCGCCGCCAGGTCGAACTCCAGGTCCCAGTGCCTGAGGATGTCGCGGCCGAGCAGCCCCGCCTCGTCCGCCGAGCCGCCGCCGCCGATCACGAACAGCTTCAGCCCCCTCGCCTTGACGCCCGCGACCTCGAAGTCGCGGACGACGGCGGCGTAGGCCTGCTGGCCGCCTCCGACGCCGAAGAAGCGCATACCCTCGACCGTGCTCTCGCCCAGGCCGAGCGCGCGGGCGGCCCCGCCGAACAGCACGGTGGCCGCCGCGCCGGTGTCGACCAGCATCCAGGCGGAGCGCCCGTTGACGGAGACGGGCACGGTCGGCCGGTTGTGCTCGAACTTCACCGGAAGCTCGCCGACCTTCACCATGCGGCACGCGTCCGCCGCGGGCGCGGCCTGCGCGCTCCCGCAGGCCGCCAGCGCCAGGGCGACCGCGCCCGCCCAGCCCTTCAGCTTCGCCATGCCCGACGCGTCCCCTCCGCTCCAAGGCCGAGGATCGCCAGCCTTTGCGGTCGAGGCAAGCGGGCGAGGCGGGCCGCAGAATCGACACCAATCGGCGCTATCGCGTGGACCGCGGGCGCGATTCTCGGCTAACACCCGTCTCCCATGGCCCGGTACATCTTCATCACCGGCGGCGTGGTCTCTTCGCTTGGAAAAGGTCTCGCGTCCGCCGCCCTCGGCGCGCTCCTGCAGGCGCGCGGCTACAGCGTCCGCCTCCGCAAGCTCGATCCCTACCTGAACGTCGACCCCGGCACGATGAGCCCCTACCAGCACGGGGAGGTGTTCGTGACCGACGACGGGGCCGAGACCGACCTCGACCTCGGCCACTACGAGCGGTTCACCGGCGTCAGCGCGACCCAGGCCGACAACATCACCACCGGCCGCATCTACCAGACCATCCTGGAGAAGGAGCGCCGCGGCGACTACCTGGGCGCCACCGTCCAGGTGATCCCGCACGTCACCGACGAGATCAAAGCCTTCTGCAGGAAGCCCGCGCACGACGACGCGGGCCGCGAGGCCGACTTCGTGCTGGTGGAGATCGGCGGCACCGTGGGCGACATCGAGGGCCTGCCCTTCTTCGAGGCCATTCGTCAGCTCGGCCAGGAGCTGCCCCGCGGCGACGCCTGCTTCGTCCACCTGACGCTCCTGCCCTTCATCAAGACCGCCGGCGAGATGAAGACCAAGCCGACGCAGCACTCGGTGAAGGAGCTGCGCTCCATCGGCATCCAGCCCGACATCCTGCTCTGCCGCTGCGAACTGCCGATCCCGGCCGACGAGAAGCGCAAGATCGCGCTGTTCTGCAACGTGCGGCCGAGTGCTGTGATCGAGGCGCGGGACAGCGCCAGCATCTACACCGTGCCGCTGGACTACCACGCGCAGGGGCTGGACGCGGAGGTGCTGGCGCACTTCGGGATCAAGGACGCGCCCGCGCCCGACCTGACCCGCTGGAACACCATCGGCGAGCGCCTGGCGCACCCGGACGGCGAGGTCACGGTCGCGGTCGTGGGCAAGTACACGGTGCTGAAGGACGCCTACAAGTCGCTGATCGAAGCGCTGGTGCACGGCGGCGTGGCCAACAACGTCAAGGTGAACCTCGACTGGGTCGAGAGCGAGGTGTTCGAGGGCGCCGATTCGCCCGACCTCTCCCGGCTGGAGAAGGTGTCCGCCGTGCTCGTGCCCGGCGGCTTCGGCGAGCGGGGGTCGGAGGGCAAGATCCGCGCGGTGCAGTTCGCCCGCGAGCGCGGCGTGCCCTTCTTCGGCATCTGCTTCGGCATGCAGATGGCCATGATCGAGGCGGCCCGGAACCTGGCCGGGATCGCGGCCGCCTCGTCCACCGAGTTCGGTCCCACCC
>JASLDZ010000154.1 GCA_030151985.1 Caulobacteraceae bacterium
GCGGAGACCGCGCCGCTGCTGGTGTCGGCCGACGACGTGCTCGGCTTCCGCGCGGTGCGGGCGCCCGCGCAGGTGCTGGAGGGCGACCGCCTCCGCCTCGATCCCGAGACCGCCCGCGTGCTGCGCCTGCAGCCCGGCGAAGCCGCGCGGGCGCGCCTGTGAACCTAGCGGATATCCTCTCCCTCCCCCCTGAGGGGAGGGTGTCTGGAGGCGAAGCCGACAGACGGGTGGGGCAACGAGAGCGAAGCGTAAGAGGGCCCAAGCGGGGCGGTGGCGGCCAGGTCGCCTTACGCTTCGCTCTCGTTCCCCCACCCGACCCTCAAGGGTGAGGGAGAGGATCGCGCGATGACGACTGTCGAAGCCAACACCGACGGGCTGGTCGGGCCGACGCACAACTTCGCGGGGCTCTCGCCGGGAAACCTCGCCTCCACCGCCAACGCGGGGGCGGTGTCGAACCCGCGGGCCGCCGTGCTGGAGGGGTTGGAGAAGATGGCGCGGGTGGCCGCGCTTGGTCTCCCGCAGTTCGTGCTGCCGCCGCACGAGCGGCCGGACATGGCGTTCCTGCGCGCGCTGGGTTTCGGCGGGAGCGATGGCGAGGTGCTGGCCGCCGCCTGGCGGGAGGTGCCGGAGTTCCTGGGCGCGGCGACCTCGGCCTCCTCCATGTGGGCGGCGAACGCGGCGACGGTGACGCCCAGCGCCGACGCCGCGGACGGCCGCGTGCACCTGACCGCCGCCAACCTCCTCACCAACCTGCATCGCGGCCTGGAGCCCGAGCAGACCGCCCGGGCGCTCCGCCGCCTCCTGCCCGACGAGGCCCGTTTCGCCGTCCACGATGCCCTTCCCCGCGCGCCCCACTTCGGCGACGAGGGGGCGGCCAACCACGTGCGGCTGAAGGGCGAGGGCGCGACGGGCGTCAACCTCTTCGTCTACGGCCGCGACGCCTACGAGCCCTGGACCGCTGTCCACCCCGCCCGCCAGACGCGCCAAGCGTTCGAGGCGGTCGCCCGGCGGCACGGGACCGCCCGCGCGGTGTTCGCCCGCCAGGCGCGACGCGCCATCGAGGGCGGCGCCTTCCACAACGACGTGGTCTGCGTCGGCGCGGGCGCCTGCCTGTTCTTCCACGAGGCCGCCTTCGAGGACGCTCCCGCCTTGCGCCGCGACATCGCCGCCGCCGCCCAGGGGCTGTTCACGCCGGAATTCGTGGAGGTATCGGAGGCCGAGCTGCCGCTGGCGGACGCGGTGAAGAGCTACCTGTTCAACTCCATGCTGGTGCGGCCCGCGGGTGCGGACCGGCTGACGCTGGTCGCTCCGATCGACGTCGCGGAGACGCCGGCCGCCAAGACGGTGGTCGACCGCCTGCTCGCCTCCAACGGTCCCATTGGCGCGGTCGACTACGTCGACGTGCGCCAGAGCATGCGAAACGGCGGCGGCCCCGCCTGCCTGCGCCTGCGGATCGAACTGACGGCGGAGGAGCTGGCGGCCGCCAACTCCGCCCAGCGCTTCGACGCCGGCCTGCACGCGAAGCTCGCCGACTGGGCGGGGCGCCGCTACCGCGACCGACTGGCCCCCGCCGACCTTGCCGACCCGGCGCTGCTCGACGAGAGCCGCGCGGCGCTGGACGAGCTGACAGGCCTGCTGGCGCTGGGGTCCGACTTCTACCCATTCCAGCGCTGAGGCGAGACGAAGCGACCCCTATTCCTTTCATGCCGTTTCCCCCGGGCTTGACCCGGGGGTCGAGCGTGGTGAGCCGCGCGGTCTGACGACCGCGTCAGCGGTCGAGGCGCACTCGGCTCGGTCCCCGGATCAAGTCCGGGGACGACGAGATGTTGGGTTGGAGCGGCAACTCGCTTCCGCCGCTCACCGCGCGCCGAACACCGCGCTCCCCACCCTGACCGACGTGGCGCCGAAGCGGATGGCGGTCTCGAAGTCGCCGCTCATGCCCATGCTGAGGCGGGACAGCCCGTTGCGCGCGGCGATGTCGGCCAGGAGGGCGAAGTGGGGACCGGCTGGTTCGCCGGCGGGCGGAATGCACATGAGGCCCTCAACGGTCAGGCCGTAGTCCCGCGTGACCGCTTCGAGGAACGCGTCGCTCTCCCCCGGAACCACGCCCGCCTTCTGCGGCTCCTCACCCGTGTTCACCTGCACGTACAGGCGCGGCGTGCGGCCGGTCCCCGCCATGGCGTCGGCCAGGGCGCGGGCGAGCTTGGGTCGGTCGAGCGTCTCGATCACATCGAACAGGGCTACCGCGTCCTTGGCCTTGTTGGTCTGGAGGGGACCGATCAGGCGCAGTTCCAGGCCCTCGACCTCCGCGCCCTCCCCGTCGCGCCAGCGGGCGGCGGCCTCCTGCACGCGGTTCTCGCCGAACGCGCGCTGGCCGGCGGTGAGCACGGGCGCGATCCGCTCCCATGGCTGTTGCTTGGAGACCGCGACGAGCGTCACATCGGCGGGGTCGCGGTCGGCGGCGCGGGCCGCCGCGGCCATTCGGGCGACGACGTCGGAGAGGCCGGCGGAGGAGGGAGCGTCTGTCACGGTCTCACGGGGTCGAGGGGCTGGCGCGCGAGGCGGCGCGGCTGCGGCGGGCGTGGGAGCGGCGTGGGAACGCGGCGCCGGCGGTCCCCGCGCTGCTGTTCGTCACCGACCCCGACAGGACGCCCGATCCCGTGGCCGTCGCCGAGCGCCTGCCCGCCGGCGCGGGCGTGGTCTTCCGCGGCTTCGGGCGGCCGGAGGCGGAGGCGGTCGCGGCCCGGCTGGCGGCGGT
>JASLDZ010000180.1 GCA_030151985.1 Caulobacteraceae bacterium
CTCGTGGTGACGTAGTTGGCGATCTGGCGCAGCACCGCCTTGGCCGGGTTCTCCGGGATGAAGTCGAGGTCGTGCTCGAAGCGGCGCACGCCGGTGCGGGCGAAGGCGTCGGCCACCCCGATCGCGTGCGCGATGGAGCCGACCGCCTTCATCGCGGCCAGCATCTCCAGTGCATCGTCGAAGGTCTTCTCCGCGCGGGGCTTGGCGTTGAGCGCCCGCATCCGCTCGCGCGTCGCGTCGTCCGCGGTGCGGAACAGGTGGATCATCATCACCGTGCGCTTGCCTTCCAGCAGATCGCCCAGCGCCTCCTTGCCGTAGAGGGCGGTCTCGCCGACGAGGTTGAGCACGTCGTCCTGGATCTGGAAGGCGATGCCGATGCGGCGGAAGCAGTCGTTGAAGCGGTCGAGCCGCTCCGGACTGGTCTCGCCCGCGGCCACCGCGCCGATGCGGGCGGGCGAGATGCAGGTGTACCAGCCGGTCTTCTTGGTGCTCATGCGGCTGTAGTCGGCGTCGCGCAGCGGCACGAAGTTGCGGCGGATCCACCCCAGCTCCACCGCCTGGCCCTCCACCGTCTCGCGGCACATGTGCAGGGTCTCGTGGATCAGGCCCAGCGTGCGGGCCAGCCCCAGCGTCTCGAGGTTCGAGAGGATCAGGTCGACGGCGAAGAGGTTCATCGCGTCGCCCGCGTTCACCGCCAGGCCGATCCCGTGCGCCTCGTGCAGGGTGGCCTTGCCGCGGCGGTGGGTGGACTCGTCGGCGATGTCGTCGTGGACGAGGAAGCCGTTGTGGAACATCTCCAGCCCGGCGGCGGCGCGCACCGCGTCCTGCGGGCGGCCGCCCAGCGCCATGCAGGTGGCGATCACGAGCGTCGGGCGCAGGCCCTTCCCCTCCCGCGTCACGTAGTCGACCATCAGGTCGTAGAGCTCGGCGCGGGGCTGGCGGCGGGGGACCAGCCGCAGGATCTCGTCGACCACCCGCTGTTTCAGCTTGCGCATGGTCTCGTGCAGGTCGTTGTCGAAGACGTCGGGGTGCGCCTGCCAGCTGCCGTCGGCGCGGCCGTTCCACAGGCTGCGGGCGGGGGCGAGCACCGGGTCTTCGCCACTGAACAGCTCGGCGTCGGCCGGGTAGCGGGCGTTGAGGTAGTCGAGCGCTGGCCAGCGCGCGTCCTCCCAGAACCCCTCGCCGCGCCGGCGCTTGCCGTGGCCATTGCGCGGGCGGCCATCGAAGGGCGCGAGCGCCGAGCCGTCCCGGTAGGCGGTCCACAGCGCCTGCACCGGGCGCAGGCCCGAGGCGCGCTGCGCGAGGAGGCCGAAGCAGCGCCAGGTGGCCAGCAGGTCCTCCCGCGCGCCTCGCACGTCCAGGCTCTTCTCCAGCACCTCGTCGGCCGGGCGGCGCTGGGCGTCGAACAGGAGGCGCAGCGCCCGGTCGTCGAAGTGCACCTCGACCCCAGGCTCGGGCGGCGGGCCGCGGGCGGCGTGCAGGCGGGCGCCGTCGCCCCGGAGCTGCGCCTGGCTGCCGTCGCCGAAGTGCAGGCCGAGGCGTATGGGGCCGAGCTCGTGCGCGGCGGCGGCCACGATCGCCGGCGCCCGCGCGCTCAACGCGTCTATGGTGCCGACCAGGAGGTCGGCCGCGACCTCAACCACCCCCCGCCCCCCCTGAGAACTCCACGACCCCCCGGGTCTCGATCTCGAACCGCTCGCCGTCGAGGCGCCCGGCCAGGAGGCACGGCCCCACCACCTCGTGGACGCTGAAGGGCCGCACGCTCGTCTCGCTCGGGATGGCGATGCGGGCGCAGGACTCGGACTGGAACTCCAGCGTCGCCCAGTCGTCCCCCATCCGCGCGGCGATGACGAGGCGCTTGGGCACGGGCGACATGGGCCGCGTCCCCAGGATCGCGGCGAGCGGCGGGGCGAGCGTCACGGCGTCGGCGTCGAGCACGCCCCGGACCGCGAAGCTGGTGTCGCGCCGGGGGAAGTGGCGGCGCAGGCGGCCGTCCTTCCACACCATGAAGGAGGCGGTGGCCGCGTCCGCCGGCCAGGTCGGGCGGATGAAGGTGAAGACGCCGGCCCAGGCGGGCGGGTCCTCGCCCTCCCCTCCCAGGTCATTGGCGAAGCCGAACACCCACTCGTCCAGCTCCGGCCAGCCCCAGCGGCCGCGCACCCGCTCGTGGTAGCCGACGAGGTCGACCTCCTCGCGCTTGCCGTCCGTGGTCCAGGCGCCCCGCGCCCGCACGCCGGTCTCCGACTGCCAGCGCAGGTGGTGGCTGCGGGCGAAGACGGCGCACTGGCTGGTGCAGGGGCGGCTGGTGCGCGTCATCGCCAGCTCGACGGCGGGCGCCCCGTCCACCGCCTCCAGCCGCAGGGGGCCCCGCCCGACGGACGAGTCCGGCCGGCGGAAGGCCGACCACAGCCGCTCGGAGGTCTTGGCGTTGAACTGGCTGGAGCGCCACGGCCGCCCCTTTTCGTGCAGCAAGAGGATGGTGGTGAAGCGGGCGTGGTCGTCCGGATCGTCGTCGTCCGGCCCCAGCCAGGCGGCGTTGGCCACCAGGCATTTTCGCCCGTCGCGCGAGAGGAAGGCGTAGTGCAGCCACCGCCGTTCCAGCTCGTCGGACGGCGCCATGTCGGGGAACGGCCCCGCCGGTCCCAGACCACCTGTCGGTCTAGGCGGGCGCTCCGCATGGACGAACGAGGGCATGTCGAAAGTAAAGGCAAGCTTGTCGGATCAGGTCAACGGGTATATTCTCCCAATCGGGGTAAAAGTTCGCGTTTAGCTGGTGTTTTACATCCTTCGCTCTCCGGCATGTTGCTTGAGAGTGTGCGGCAGATCGTGGGTGGGCGATGGCTGTCCAGACACCCAAGGTTGATGAACACGCGAAACCTGAGTCCGAAACGTCCAAGTCGCGGTTAACCTTGGCTCCTCTTACGCCGCCGCCGGAGCAAGCTTCGGTGGATGCGGGCACGCACAAGCGGCTGGCGGTCGCGGTGCGCGAGGT
>JASLDZ010000196.1 GCA_030151985.1 Caulobacteraceae bacterium
TGGAACTGCGGGCCGCGCAGCCCGTCCGGCTCCTCGGCGGTGAACACGTGCGCGGTCGCGCCGTTCGGCCACACCAGCCGCCGCCGCGACGGCTCGTAGCGCGGCCGCCCGCCCTCCGGACCGAACGCGGCGCCCAGCCCCCGCAGGCCGCGCCGTGCATCCCCGCGGGCGAGTCGACCGCCACGGCCAGCCGGTCGAACCGTTCCGGCACGCCGTCCGCCCAGAGGGCGCGGGCGCGGGCGAGGTCGTCGGCGCGGAACACGGCGCCCTCCAACGCCTCCAGCACCTGGCCGTCGATCTCCTGCGCCTCCAGCCGCGTGCCGCCGTAGAGCGCCCGCAGCCCCTCCACGAAGTCGGGCGAGAGGTGGGCGGCGTTGTCCAGCGCCGACCCTCGCGTCGAGACGAGGCCGGGCTCGGCCATCAGCGTCCGCAGCGCCGCGATCGGCTTGGGCGTGGTGGAGATCATCAGGCGGGGCTCCGCTCCCAGGCGAAGGCCGAGCCGCAGCTGGGCCAGGGTTTCGGTGGCGCGCGGCCAGACGCACAGCTCGTCGGCCCAGGCGGCGTGGAATTGGGGGCCGCGCAGCCCGTCCGGCTCCTCGGCGGTGAAGACGTGCGCGGTCGCGCCGTTCGGCCACACCAGACGACGCCGCGAGGGCTCGTAGCGCGGCCGCCCGCCCTCCGGCCCGAAGGCGGCGCCCAGCCCCCGCAGGCCCGACGGCCCGTCGATCATCACCTCGCGCACGTCGGTGTAGGTCGGCCCGACCAGCGCCAGCCGCCCGCAGCCGCGCGCCTGCCCCGCGAGCCAAGCCGCCCCCGCCAGCGTCTTCCCCGCCCCCCGCCCCCCGAGGAACAGCCACGTGCGCCAGTCCCCCTCCGGCGGCGTCTGGGCGGGGCGCAGCAGCGGCGGCTCGGGCAGCGCCTCGGGCTCCGGCGACGCGATGTCGGCCATCCGAGGCGGCTCCGCCCGCTGGTCGCGATAGACGCCCCGCTTGAACCGCTGCGCCGCCACCGTGGAGGGCGAGACGTTGAACTTCCGCGCGATCCGCGCGTCGCTCCACCGCTCCTCCAGGAACAGCCGCATGGCCTCGCCCCAGTCGGCCTCGGTCAGGGTGCAGTTGGGGACGCGACGGGCGGGGCGCAGGTCAGCGGGGTCGGCGGAGGGCGCGTCGGACATGACCGCAGACGCTAGCGGTGCGCCCACGGGCGGGGACAAGGCGGGCGCTATCCCCACAATTCAGCCGCCCCCGCCCGACGCCCCCTCCGTCACGCGCCTGTCGGCGCGCGCCACCGCCCCCGCTCCGCAGGGGAGGAGAAGAGGAGCCGCCCCCTCTCGCCTTCCTCTTCTTCTCTAGCCCCTAGCCCTGTGTTCGACCCTCCCGGAGGGTCGAACTTATCTACGGGACGCCCCGCGTCCCGACGCCATCAGGAGCGCCGTCGCGCGGAGGGCGGGTCAAGGCCTTCAGAGCGGAGGCGAAGCCGGAGCGTGCCTTGAAGCGCCCGAGCACGGCGGCAGGGCCGCCACGGTCGTCGCTCTGGAGGCCACCACGCCCGTCGCGCTCGCCCTACGGTGGTTTGCGCGTGACCGCGCTGGCCGCCGTGCTCGGGCGCGTCAAGGGACGCTCCGCTTCGCTGCGCTCTTCGCCCTTGACCCGCCCTCCGCGCGGCGGCCGACCGGAGGGGTCGGGACGCAGGGCGTCCTTGGAAGTTTCGACGAGCCTGCGGCGCGTCGAACACTGGGCTATGGGCAAGAGAAGAGAGGGAAGAAGAGAGACAAGGCGAGGAGCGCGATGGTGTTCGGGGGGGAGGCGGGAGGGGCGGCGCGCCTCGTTCGCCCGCTCAGTTCACCAGGATCGTCCCCAGCAGCAGCCGCGCGCCCGGACGGCCCACCACCACGTCGGTCTTGCGCTGGAGCGCGGCGGCGATCTGGTCGGCGTCGGGAGGGGCGCCCGGCGCGAGGCCCGCGGCGTAGGCGGCGAGGTACTGCACATAGGCGTCGCGCAGCCGGGGGCCGAGCAGGTCGGCGCGCGCCTTGACCTGGGCGTCCGGGCAATCCACGCCCGCCTCCACCGAGAGCACGCCGCGCCGGCCGTCGCCCCGGAACAGGCTGGCGGTCAGCGCCGGAAACTGCGTGTAGGAGAGGCCGCCGCCCTTCTTCCGCTCGGCGTGCTCGCCCTTGGCCAGCGCCGGGCCCGCGAGCGCCAGCGCGAGCGCCGCCGCCAGGACGGCGGCCGGCGGCCCGGGCCTTGCGAGCGGGAAGGGGCGAGGCATGACGGCTGTCTCACGCTGGAACGTCGCCCGCACGGTGCGACCCGGCGCCTTTCCGGGCCGTTATCGGCTGCAACCTGTCGCTTCTTCGCAAGTGCGAGATGATCGGCTAGGAGAGCCCGCGAGCGCGCCCGAGGCGGCTCCGGTTGTAAGGGGATGACGGCATGCGCGTCGCGATGATCGGTACGGGCTACGTGGGCCTGGTCTCTGGGGCGTGCTTCGCCGACTTCGGCCACGTGGTGACCTGCATCGACAAGGACGCCAGCAAGATCGAGCGCCTGCACCAGAACGTCATGCCGATCTACGAGCCGGGGCTGGACCAGCTCGTCGCCGCCAACGTCAAGGCCGGCCGCCTGTTCTTCGCCACCGAGGCGCGCGAAGCGGTGGCCAAGGCCGACGCGGTGTTCATCGCGGTGGGCACGCCGAGCCGCCGGGGCGACGGCTACGCCGACCTGTCCTACGTCTACGCCGCGGCCGAGGAGATCGCGGGCTACGTCGAGGGCTTCACCGTCATCGTCACCAAGTCGACCGTGCCCGTGGGCACCGGCGACGAGATCGAGGCGATCATCAAGCGCGTGCGCCCCGACGCGGACGTGGCGGTGGTCTCCAACCCCGAGTTCCTGCGCGAGGGCGCGGCGATCGAGGACTTCAAGCGCCCCGACCGCGTGGTCGTCGGCACGAGCGACGAGCGCGCCCGCGAGGTGATGCGCGAACTCTACCGTCCGCTGAACCTGAACGAGACGCCGATCGTCTTCACCGCGCGCCGCACGTCCGAGCTGATCAAGTACGCCGCCAACGCCTTCCTGGCGCTGAAGATCACCTACATCAACGAAATGGCGGACCTGTGCGAGGCGGTGGGCGCCGACGTGCAGCAGGTCGCCCGCGGCATCGGGCTCGACAACCGCATCGGCGGCAAGTTCCTGCACGCCGGCCCCGGCTACGGCGGCAGCTGCTTCCCCAAGGACACGCTGGCGCTCGTGCGCACCGCCGCCGACGCCGGCTCGCCGTTGAAGCTGGTCGAGACCACCGTCGAGGTGAACGACACGCGCAAGGCCAAGATGGCCGACAAAGTCGGCGCGGCCGTGGGCGGCGACCTGAACGGCAAGACCGTCGCGCTGCTCGGCCTCACCTTCAAGCCCAACACCGACGACATGCGCGACGCCCCGGCGCTGGCCATCGTGCCGGCGCTGCAGAAGGCGGGCGCCAAGGTCGTGGCCTTCGATCCGGAGGGCATGCACGAGGCGCAGAAGATGCTCGAAGGCGTCACCTTCGCCGAAGGCCCCTACGAGGCGCTGACGGGCGCGGACGTCGCGGTGCTCGTGACCGAGTGGGACCAGTTCCGCGCGCTCGACCTGGACCGCGTGAAGCTGCTGATGGGCGCGCCCGTGCTGGTCGACCTGCGCAACGTCTACAAACCCGAGGAGATGAAGCGCCGCGGCTTCACCTACAGCGGCATCGGACGGGGCGTCGCCGCCTAGCCGAAGGTCTTCCTGACCCGCACGAACACGCGCTGGGAGGACTGGATCTCCCGGTGCTCGTACGCGGCCACGGGGCTGGTGTCGCGCGGTCCCGTGTAGAGGGTGCGGTCGCGCTCGAACTTGAACGGGATCAGGTTCGTGGCCTCGATGCGGAAGGCCCAGTCGGGCTTGGGCTTGTACTCGGCGTAGATCTGCACGAAGGGCGGGGTGACGACGTACTGCTGCACCTCCGTCAGGCGGTAGTATTTCTCGCGCCACACCCGGTCCCAGACCATGCCCCAGGTCGTCTTCCACTTGGCCAGGTCCTGGCTGAACTCGGTGGTCTGGCTCCAGGGGCGCTCGCCCGAGATGCGGCGCTTCTCGCCGGTGAGCGGGTCGGTGACCTGGCTGTTGCGCCACAGGTTGGTCGACTTGATCAGCCCGTTCTTGATGCCGAACTTGTCGAGCGGCAGCGTCACGTCGACCTGCAGCGTGTCCTGCGTCCCCGCGCCGATGTTGCCGGGCGCGTCGAAGGCGTAGCCGGGGCCGACGATCGGCACGAGGTCGGTGGCGTCGGTGATCTCGGCGTGCGTCAGGGTGGCGACCACGGCGCCTTTCTTCCAGAACCGGCGCTCGTAGCTGACCTCGTATTCCCAGCGCTGGTCAGGCCGAAGATCGGGGTTGCCGGCGCTGACGGTCGAGTCCTTCAAGTCGGCTGACGAAACGAAGTCCGAGAAGTTGAGCTGGCCGACCTTCTTCTCGATCCGCACCCGCAGCTGGCTGTCCTTGTCCGGCGTCCAGCTCAGGAGCGCGCGGGGCTTGGGGTAGAAGAACGAGCGCTCCTGCGCCTCGTCGCCGGTCTCCGAGATGGTGGAGAACTCGAAGCGGACGCCGGCCTCCAGCGTCAGGTCCTTGGTGATCTTCCAGGTGCCCTGGCCGAACACCTCGCCGCGCTTCTCCTCGACGTGCACGTTGGCGGAGGGAAGCGGGAGGGGCGCGCCGTTCTCCGACAGGGCGGTCTTGCCGTCCAGGAAGTTGTAGGCGAACTCGCCCCCGCCCTCGAGCGTCAGGGTCTTGTACAGCGGGTAGCGCAGGGTGACGCGGCCGATGCTCTCGCCGGTCTTCTGCACCTGGTTGAAGTCGTCCTCAAGCCCGGGCGAGAAGGCGGCCTCGGACGCGGTGTCGCGCTCCAGCCGCTGCAGGGCGGTGGTCTCCAGCTCCAGCTTGCCGAACTTGCGGTCGTAGTTGAGCCCGACCTCGCCGTCGCGGGAGCGGGAGCGGTCGTTCACCAGCGAGTCGTAGTCGGGCGCATAGCCGTAGGTCTGGCCCGACTTGAAGTAGGTCTCCTCCAGCTTGACGTTCGTGCGCAGGTCTCCGCCCCACAGCGGCCCCTTGTAGTTGGCCGTGAAGCCGATCCCGCCGCCCGCGGCGCTGGTGCGCGCGGGCTCGTCCACCCCCGTGCCGTCGGCGTTCCGGAGCACGTAGCGGCCGTCGCCGACCGAGTCGTCGAAGGAGGTGTAGCGCGCCAGGGTGGCCTCGTAGGTGCGCGGGCCGGTGCGCTGGCTGAACTCGGCCTTCCCGCCGGGAATGGTGTGGCCGTCTTGAAAGAAGAGATTGTCCTGCGCGCTCAAGGTGATCCGGCGGGAGTCGCCGGACTTGCGCACCACGTTGGCGAGCACCGTGCGCCCCTGCATGTCGATGCCCTGCGCGCCGCCGCGGATCAGCTCGATCCGCTCCACGTCCGAGGCCGGGATGCGCGAGAGGATAGAGTCCAGCGTGTCGGTCTTGCTGGCCGGGCGGCGGCCGTCCACCAGCACGTTGCCCGCCGTGCCCGCGAAGCCGCGGGCGCTGTCGCCGGTGTCGAAAGTGAACCCGGGCAGGCGGTCGATCATGTCCATGGCCGTGTTCGGCCGCAGGTCGGCGAAGTAGGAGGGCTGGAAGGCGATCACGCCCGCTTCCGCCGGTCCCGCGCCTCGGACGGTGGTGGGCGCCGAGGGCTGGGCGGTAGGCTTGGCGGGGATCGCCCCGTCGGCTTCGGCCGGGGTGGCCCGATCGGGTGCGGGCGTCGCGCCCGGGGTGGCGAGGGTCTGCGGCGGAGGCGCGTCGGGGGGCGCGGTGGTCTGCGGCGCCTGCGGATCGACGCCGGCGACCGCGGCGTGCGCGAGGACCGCCGAAGCGGCCAGGGCGATCGCCGAAACACCGTGACGCCAAGCCATCGATTCCCCCCCCCCCGCCGGATAGAGGGGCACGCTGGACTCCTTCGTGGGGCGGACCGAGTTACAAGGACGAAATGTGAGTTAAATCCACGTAATACATGCGGATCATTACGCGCCGTCCATCTGGACGCCGCTCAGACCCCGGTGCCGCCCACGGTCAGGCCGGTGATCTTCATCGAGGGCTGACCCACCCCCACCGGCACGCCCTGCCCCTGCTTGCCGCAGACGCCGATGCCCGGATCGAAGGCGAAGTCGTCGCCGATCATCGTCACCTTGGTCAGCGCCGTCGGCCCGTCGCCGATCAGCGTCGCACCCTTCACCGGCGAGGTGAGCTTGCCGTCCTCAATCAGGTAAGCCTCGGTGCACTGGAACACGAACTTGCCATTGGTGATGTCCACCTGCCCGCCGCCGAAGTTGGCGCAGTAGAGGCCGCGCTGGGTGGAGGCGATCATCTCCGCCTGGCTCTTGTCGCCGCCCAGCATCGCGGTGTTTGTCATGCGCGGCATCGGGATGTGCGCGTAGCTCTGCCGCCGCGCGTTTCCTGTCGGGGCGACGCCGAAGGCGCGGGCGGACAGCCGGTCGTGCATGTAGCCGACGAGGATGCCGTCCTCGATCAGCACGGTGCGCTCGGTGGGCGTGCCCTCGTCGTCGATCGTGAGCGAGCCCCGGCGCTGCGCGATGGTGCCGTCGTCGATCACCGTCACGCCGGGCGCGGCCACCCGGTCGCCGATCCGGCCTGAGAAGGCTGAGAGGCCCTTACGGTTGAAGTCGCCCTCCAGTCCGTGCCCCACCGCCTCGTGCAGCAGCACGCCGTTCCAGCCGGGGCCCAGCACCACGTCCATCTCGCCCGCCGGGCAGGCGACCGCGTCCAGGTTGACCAGCGCCATGCGCAGCGCCTCGTCCACCTGCGCCTTCCAGGCGTCGGCGTGGATCCAGGCCTCGAAGCCCGCCCGGCCTCCGGCGCCGGAGTTTCCGTTCTCCCGCCGCCCGTCCTTCTCCACCGTCACCGACACGTTCAGCCGCACGAGGGGGCGCACGTCGCGCAGCAGGCGGCCGTCGGCGCGCAGGATCTCCACCTGCCGCCGCTCGCCCGCGATCGAGGCGGAGACCTGCACCACGCGCGGGTCGCGGGCGCGGGCGAAGGCGTCGATCTCCTGCAGCAGGGCCGCCTTGTCGCCGAAGCCGGGGGAGGAGACGACATCGAGGTCGTCGTAAAGCTTGGCGTTGGTCAGCCGCGGGCCTTCGGCCGACACGCCGCTGTGGCCGCGCTTGGCGAGCGCGGCGCTGTCGGCCGCACGGGCGATCGCGCCTTCGGTGATCTCGCTGGAATGCGCGTAGCCGGCGGTGTCGCCCGCCACCACGCGCAGGCCGAAGCCCTCGCCGGAGTCGTAGGAGGCCGACTTCAGCCGCCCGTCGTCGAACACCAGCATCTCGCTCTCGGCGCGCTCCAGGAACAGCTCCCCGTCGTCGGCGCCGTGCAGCGCGCCCTGCAGCAGCGCCAGCGCCCGCTCGGGCGGGCACTCGGCGCTGTCGAGGATGGAGGGGGCGGGAGAGATCGCGTTCATGGCGTCCTAGATCGCAACGACGGACGGAGCGGGCAAGGCGCGGGACGGGGTCGCGTCGAATCGCACCATCGTCCGCGCATGCTGCGCACGATCTACGGACAGGTGGGGTTCGCCACGCTTGTGGCCGTCGTCTTCGCCGCGGTCCTGGTCGGGGGGTGGCGGGAGCGGGCGGGCGCGGCCGTCCTGGGCGCGGGCTCGCTTCTGGGCATGGCGGCGCAGGCGGCGGCGCACGTGTTCGACCCCGTCCGGTCCCTGCTGGGGGTGGACCTCCTCATCTTCGTCGGCTTCGTGGCCCTTACCTGGCGGTCCCCGAAGCGGTGGCCGTTCGTCGCCGTCGCCTTCCAGGGCGTGGGCCTGGCGGTGCACGTGATCCGCCTCTCCACCCATGGCATGAGGCCGTGGATCTACCTCACCGCGCTGGAAGCCACGGGCTACGGCGTCATGGCCACGCTCGCCGCCGGAACCTGGCAGGCCTGGAGGCGGCGCGAATAAGGTTTATTTCCTAGTCGCGGCATTTTATTCCTTGGACTTGAGAATCGCCCGGTGCGATTCGGAGGCCGCGCCATGCTGACGCATGCGGAGATCTGGTCCGCGCTTGACGCGCTCGCCGCCCGCTACGACATGAGCCCGTCGGCGCTCGCGCGGCTGGCGGGGCTGGACCCCACCAGCTTCAACCGTTCGAAGCGGATGTCGACCGACGACCCGCCCCGCGCGCGCTGGCCCTCCACCGAGAGCGAGGCCAAGGTGCTCGGAGCGACCGGGGTGGGGTTCGCGGAGTTCGCCGCCCTCGCCAGCGGCCCCGGCGCCGCTCCCCGGCGGCGCGGCGTGCCGCTGCTGGGCCTGGCGCAGGCCGGCAGCGAGGGCTTCTTCGACGACGCGGGCTTCCCGGTGGGCGAGGGCTGGGACGAGGTCGAGGCGCCGGACGGGCTGGAGGGCGCCTATGCGCTGGAGATCTCGGGCGACTCGATGGCTCCCCTCTACCGCGAGGGCGACCGCATCGTGGTGCGGCCGCTGGCGGAGGACCCGCGTCGCGGCGACCGGGTGGTGGTCAAGACGCTGGCGGGCGAGGTGATGGCTAAGGAGGTCGCCCGCGTCACCGTCCGCAAGCTCGAGCTGAAGTCGCTCAACCCCGCCTACCCGGTGCGCGTGCTGGAACGGCGCGAGATCGCCTGGGTGGCGCGCATCCTTTGGGCCAGCCAGTAGCGCGTCAGGGCGCGCGCGTCCCCGCCGCCCGCCAGGCGAGGATGGCGCCGAGGGTCGCAAGGGCGAAACCGGCGGCCCGCCAGGGCTCCGGCGCGGCGTTCAGGGCGAGCGCGAGCGCGGAGCTGGCGGCCATGGCGGCGGTGGTGCGCAGCGCCAGGGCGGCGTGGGTGCGGCCCGGAGAGGCGGCGAGCCAGCGCTGGTAGAGGTGCTCGCGGTGCGCCTGCAGCAGCGGACGGCCGCCCCGCGCCCGACGCAGGAGCGTCAGCAGCACGTCGGTCAGGAACGGCAGGAGCGCGGTGGGGCCGAACCACAGGCCGACGGGGCCGCGCCCGTCCCGTCCGCAGGCGACCAGGCACAGCGCGGCGAACAGGAAGCCGCCGAACAAGGCGCCGGCGTCGCCCTGGAACAGCCGGCCCTTGAGGTTGAAGGGCAGGAACCCCGCCGTCGCCGCCGCCCCGGCCAGCGCGGCGGCGCCCACACCCGGCGCGCCTCCCGCGAAGGCCGCGGCCGCCAGCGCCGCCAGCGCCACGGCCGCGCCCCCCGGGGCGACGCCGTTGGCCCCGTCCATGAAGTTCACCGCGTTGGTCGCGGTCACGATCCACAGCGCGCCCCCCAGCGCGCCGAGCGCGGGGCCGAGGGGGAGCGACAGCGTGTCGGTCAGCGGCAGCGCCTGGATGGGCGCGACCGTCACGGTGAAGGCGAGCCCCAGCAGCGCGCCGAGCCCCAGCTTCAGCCGGGCGCCGAGGTCGGCGATGTCGTCCAGCGCGCCGAACAGGCCGAAGGCGCAGGCGAAACCCATGGCGATGGCGGCGGGCCTCAGCCCTACGGCGGCGGGCGCCAGGGCGGCGAAGGCGAGGAGGCCCAGGCTCGCGCCGGCCAGGATTGCGAGGCCGCCGCTGGTGGGCGTCGGGCGCGCGTGGCTGGTGCGCGCGCCGGGGCGGTCGACCGGCCCGCAGGCGGCGACCGCGGCCGAGCCCAGCGCCGCGACCGCCAGGGCGGCCCCCGCCGCCGCGAGCGCGGCTGCGATCAGGTCAGGCTCGCGCAGAAGCGCTGGATGCGCGCGCAGGCGTCCTCCAGCACGGCGGGGGAGGTGGCGTAGCTGATGCGGAAGTGCGGCGAGAGGCCGAACGCCTCCCCGTGCACCACCGCCACGTCCTCCGCCTCCAGGAGCTCGCCCGCGAAGTCGGCGTCGGTCAGGATTTCCTTGCCGCCCGGCGTGCGCTTGCCGATCAGGCCGGCGCAGGAGGGGTAGACGTAGAAGGCGCCCTCAGGCGTCGGGCACTTCAGCCCCGTCGCCTGGTTCAGCATGGAGACCACGAGGTCGCGACGCTCCTGGAAGGCCTTGGCGCGCTCGGCGATGAAGTCCTGCGGGCCGTTCAGCGCCTCCACCGCCGCCGCTTGGCTGATCGAGCAGGGGTTGCTGGTGGTCTGGCTGATCACCTTGCCCATGAGCTTGATCAGCGGCTCCGGACCGCCCGCATAGCCGATGCGCCAGCCGGTCATGGCGTAGGCCTTTGAGACGCCGTTCATCGTCAGGGTGCGGTCGTAGAGTTCCGGCGCGACCTGGGCGATCGTCTTGAAGGCGAACCCGTCGTAGGTCAGGTGCTCGTACATGTCGTCGGTCAGCACCCACACGTGGGGGTGGCGCACCAGCACGTCGGCCAGAGCCCGCAGCTCCTCTCCCGTGTAGGCGGCGCCCGAGGGGTTGGAGGGAGAGTTCAGGATCAGCCACTTGGTTTTCGGTGTGATCGCCGCCTCCAGCGCGTCGGGCTGGAGCTTGAAGTTCGTGGCGGCGGTGGTCTGCGCGAAGACCGGCTCGCCGCCCGCCATCAGCGCCATGTCGGGATAGCTGACCCAGTAGGGCGTCGGGATCACCACCTCGTCGCCCGGCGAACAGGTGGCCAGGAGCGCGTTGTAGATCACGGGCTTGCCGCCCGGCGCCACGTGGATCTGGCTCGGCGTGTAGTCGAGCCCGTTCTCGCGGGCGAACTTGGCGCAGATGGCGGCCTTCAGCTCGGGCGTGCCGTCGGGGTCGGTGTACTTGGTCTTGCCGGCGTGGATGGCGGCGATGGCGGCCGCCTTGATGGTGTCCGGCGTGTCGAAGTCAGGCTCGCCGGCCGAGAGGGCGATCACCTTGCGCCCCTGGGCGGTTAAGGCGCGGGCCTTGGCGCTGATGGCGACCGTGGGCGAGGCCTTCACCCGGCGCAGCGTTTCGGACTCGAGCGTTCCGGAAGGGGGGCTCATGGGTGCTCGGCGGGTCTGAGGGCGGGGGCGGAGGAGTCGGCGGCGGGAGCGGTGTCGGCCGCCGGCGCCTCGGCCGCCGGGGAGGGCGAGGGAGCCGCATCGGTCGGCGGAGAGGCGGCGGCGGTGGGCTCGGCGGCGGAGGTCTTGTAGGCGTCGCCGAACAGCCCCGCGTTCGCCTTCAGCTTGTTGGCGGCGGTCTCGCAGCGGGCGGGCAGCTCCCACATCAGCCACGACCACATGCGGTCGCGGCTGCCGGCGGCGCGGGCGGCCGACCAGATGCGGTAGCCCTCAGCGATCTCCTTCTGACCGCGGTCGTGCAGGCTCTCGGGCGCCGAGGCTTCCGCCGCGTCCAGCGCCTGGCCGTAGAGCACGATGTAGGCCTGCCCCGCCTTCATCTGCGCGGCGTCCTGCTCGTCGGCGACCTTGGCGTCCTTGGCCTGCTTGGCCTTGGCCGCCTTCAGCGCGTCGCCGGAGAGCTTCGCATTCTCCCTTGCCGCCTTCTCGGCCTCCACCTTGGCCATCTCGGGCTTGACCGACTTGTAGAGCTCCATGTGGCCGGCGAGCGCGCCTCGGCACCAGGCGACGAAACCGTAGTCGTCGGCCGGCGCGCCGTTCGGCGTCTCGGTCGCCGCCGCGGGCGCCGTCGAGGGGGGGGCGGCGGCCGGGTCGGCGGTCTGCAGCAGGGCGGAGGCGGCGAGCGCGGCGATGATCATGGCGCGCTCCCATAGACCGCGAGGGCGGCCAAGAAAACGGCGGCCGTGCTAAGGGGCCGCGTGATGGACTGGATCGAGGCCCCTTCGCCCAATTTCGACGCCCGCAGGGGCCCGCCGGACACGGTGGTCCTGCACTACACCGGCATGGAGACGGGGGAGGCGGCGCTCGACCGCCTGCGCGACCCCGCCGCCAAGGTCAGCGCCCACTGGCTGGTGGAGGAGGACGGCCGCGTCTTTCGGCTCGTGGCGGAGGAGCGCCGGGCGTGGCACGCGGGCGTGTCGTTCTGGAAGGGCGAGCGCGACGTCAACGCGGTCTCGATCGGGGTGGAGATCGTCAACCCGGGCCACGAGCACGGCTACCGGGACTTCCCGCCCGCGCAGATGGAGGCCGTGGCGCGCCTCCTCGACGGCGTGCGCGAGCGCTGGACGATCCCCGACGCCCGCATCCTGGCCCATTCCGACGTCGCGCCGGGCCGCAAGGTCGATCCCGGCGAACGCTTCCCCTGGGCTTGGCTGAGGGAGCGCGGGCACGGCCTGTGGGTCGAGCCCGATCCCTCTCCCGGCGCGCCGCTCGCCGAAGGGGAGGAGGGGGTGGGCGTCTTCGCGCTGCAGGCGGGGCTGACGCGCCTGGGCTACGACGCCGCCCCGTCCGGCGTGTTCGACGCGGCGACGCGCATGATCGTGGAGGCCTTCCAGCGCCACTGGCGGCCCTCGCGCGTCGACGGCGTCGCCGACGGCGAGACGCGGGCCCGTCTCGTCGCCCTGCTGCGCGTGGCGCAGGCGGAGGGCTGAGGCGCCGCCCGCGCGGGCGCCGGCTTAGCGGTGGGCCACCCGGCCTCGCCGCCACGGTTGACACGCGCGGTGCGCGCCGCCACAGGGACGGACGTCCCCCGCGGGAGAGTCCGGGTTCGCGAGAGCCCGGCGCCGAAGGCGCAACCGCCCCGGAAACGCTCAGGCACCCAGGACCGCGGGGACGAACGGAACGCTGGAAAGCGGTCGAGGCGCGCACGCGCTCCGGCCCGCCGAAGGAGCAAGGTTCGCGCGCCGCGCGGCCGGAATCTCTCAGGCGACAAGGGACAGCGGGGGCGAGACTGACGGCCGCTCGCGGCTGAACTCGCTCCGGAGTCCGCCTTGGCCGAAACCCCAGACGCCGCGCTGAAGACCACGCCGCTGAACGCCGCCCACCGCGCGGCGGGCGGGCGCATGGTCGCCTTCGCCGGCTACGACATGCCCGTGCAGTACAGGGACGGCGTGCTGGCCGAGCACCGCTGGACGCGCGAGCACGCGGGCCTGTTCGACGTCAGCCACATGGGCCCGGCCTTCCTCGCGCTCACCGCGCC
>JASLDZ010000229.1 GCA_030151985.1 Caulobacteraceae bacterium
CAACATCCCCCACTACGTCGCCAGCCTGCACGCGACCTGGACGGGCGACCGCCACGACTGGGGCCAGCTCGGCGCCACCGGCGGCGCGAGCGCCATCGGCCATACGCAGGGCGTGATCCCCGGCGCGGTGAAGCTGCCGGCCTATGCCCTGTTCGACCTTTCTGGCTTCTATTCGCGGGGCCCATGGAGGCTGACCGCCAACCTCGACAATGTGCTGGACCGCATGGCGTTCACCCCGGTGGCGGACGTCTACGCCGAGGTCGCCGCCCTGCCGATCCAGGGCCGCACCTGGCGGGTGAGGATCAAGCGTGAGTTCTGAGACCCCCCGCGCCTGGCTGGCGCTGATCGCCCTGTCGGCGCTGTTCTTCCAGATCACCGCGGCGACCTTCACCTCGCTGGGCGTGGTCCTGCCCGCCATGATCGGCGAGCTGAAGTGGAGCTGGGGCGACGCGGGGCTGGGCTTCACCCTCCTGGCGGTCGCCTGTGGGCTGGCGAGCCTCGGGCCTACCGTGGTGCTGCGCACGTTCGGCCCCCGCACGACGCTGGTCGGGGGCGGGCTGGTGCTCGCGGGCGGGCTGGCGCTGTTCGCCACCGGGCGCACGGTGGGGACGTTCTGGACGGGCGCCATCCTGGCGGGCGTGGGCTTTGCGTTGGCCGCCATCATCCCCGGCGCCTTCGTGCTGGCGCGGAGCTTCAGCAAGCCCTCCACCGCGCTCGGCCTCTACTTCACCGCGGGCGGACTGGGCGGCGCGGCGGGGCCGCTGCTGGGGCGGCTGGGGGTGGAGCACGCGTGGCGCGGCTACTGGTGGGCGATGGCGGCCGCCACGCTGGCGCTGGCGGCGCTGGCCGCGCTCGCCGTCGATCCGGCCTGGACCCGCGACCGCGACGCGCCCGGCGAGCGGCCGGCGGAGGGCTGGGGCGTGAGGGCCGCGCTTGGCTCTCCCGCCTTCTGGGTGATCGTTTTCGCCTACACCGCCTACCTGCTGGGCGGGGTGACGGTAGCCTATGCCGCGCCCGCGCACCTGGCGGAGCGGGGCGTCGCGGCGGGGGTCGCGGCGGCGCTGCTCGCGGCGGAGAACCTCGTCAATGCGCTCGCCCGCGCGGTCGGCGGGCTCCTGGGCGAGCGGTTCGACCCGCGCAAGCTGACGGTCGGCGCCCTGCTCCTGATGGTGGCGGGGCTCGCCGGCCTGGCGCTGACGCGGGGAGGCCCGCTGACGGCGCTCTACGTGGTGGGCGTCGGCGCGGGGTACGGGCTGAGCTACCTCGCCACCGCGGTGCTGCTGCTCCGCTGGTTCGGGCCGCGCCGGAACCTGGAGCTGTTCAGCGTCATGGCGCTGGTCTCGACGCTCGCGGCCGTTGGGCCGTGGGCGGCGGGCCGCATCCATGACAGCGGAGCTGGGTTCGCCCCCGCCCTGTGGGCCTGCGCCGCGGTGGCCGCCGTCGCCGCGCTCGCGACGGTGCTTGTGCGCGCGCCGCGACCGTCCTGATCTCCACGCTCATCCCGGCGGAGGCCGGGACCCAGGTCCGAACGTAGTCCCGAGCTAGGCGCACAGGATGGCGAGTTGCTGCATCCTCGCTCCCGCAACTGGGTCCCGGCCTCCGCCGGGATGAGCGGGGGAGGGGAAGGTCAGGCCGCGAGACCGTAGCGGCGGAGCAGGGCGTCGGGTTTCGGCTCGCGGCCGCGGAAGGCGGTGAAGCTCTCCAGCGCCGGACGCTGAGCCCCCTGCGACAGCACCGCCAGCCGGAAGTCGGCGCCCGCTTCCGCGCTCACCACGCCCGCGTCCTCGAACCGTTCGAAGGCGTCGAGCGACATCACCTCCGCCCACAGGTAGCTGTAGTAGCCCGCCGCGTAGCCGCCCGAGAAGATGTGCGTGAAGCTGTGCGCGGTGCGGCGCAGCGGCCAGGGCGGGAACACCACCACCTCGTCCGCCACCGCCTTCAGCACCGCGTCGGGCCGCGCGCCCTGCGCCGGGTCGTAGTGGGCGTGAAGCTCGAGATCGAAGAGCGCGAACTCCACCTGCCGCAGGATGCGCGTGGCGCCGTTGAAGCCGCGGGCGGCCAGCATCTTGTCGAACAGGGCGTCCGGTAGGGGCTCGCCCGTCTCATGGTGACGGGAGAGGAGCGCCAGCGCCCGCCGGTCCCAGGCGAAGTTCTCCATCAGCTGGCTGGGCAGCTCGACCGCGTCCCACTCCACGCCCGAGATGCCGCCGACGGACGGCAGGTCCACCTCGGTGAGCAGGTGGTGCAGGGCGTGGCCGAACTCGTGCAGCAGCGTCAGCACCTCGTCGTGGCGCAGCAGCGCCGGGCCGCCGTCCGCGCCGGGGGCGAAGTTGCAGGTGACGAAGGCGACCGGGTGGTGCAGCCGGTCGGCGTCACGGAAGCGCGGGCGGCACACGTCCATCCACGCCCCGCCGCGCTTGGCCTGCCGCGCGTAGAGGTCGAGGTAGACGCCGCCGACGACCTCTCCGTCCGCGTCCACCAGGTCGAACGCCTGGGCGTCCGGGTGCCACAGGTCGACGCCCTCCACCCGCCGCATGCGGATGCCGAACACGCGCTCGAACAGCGTGAACAGCCCCTCCATCACCGCCTCGGCCGGGAAGAAGGGGCGCACCGCCTCCTCGTCCAGATCGTAGCGCGCCTTGCGAAGGGACTCGGCGACGAAGGAGAGGTCCCAAGGCTGCAGGTCGTCCAGGCCCAGCCGTTCGGCGGCGAACACGCGCATCTCGGCCAACTCCCGCATCGCTATGGGGCGGGCGCGGGCGGCGAGGTCGCGGAGGAAGGCGGCGGCCTCGGCGGGGTCGCGCACCATCTTGGTCGCCATGGCCCAGCGCGCGGAATCGGGGAAGCCGAGCAGGTTCGCCGCCTCCCGCCGCAGCGCCATGATCCGCTCGATCCGCGGCCCGTTGTCGAAGCGGCCGGCGTTCGGCCCCACCTCCGAAGCGCGCGTGGCGAAGGCGGCGTAGACGCGTTCGCGCAGGGCCCGGTCGGTGGCGTGCGAGAGCACGGCGGTGACGGTCGGCCCGCGCAGGTCGATGAGCCAGCCGTCGACGCCCTTCGCCTTGGCCGCGGCGGCCATGCGCGCGAGGTCGCCCGCCGGAACCCCGGCCAGCACGCCGGCGTCGGTGACCACCTCGGTCCAGGCGTCGGTGGCGTCGAGGACGGCGTTCGAAAAGTCGGTGGAGAGGGTGGAGAGCTCGCCCATCACCTCGCGCAGCCGCGCCTGCTTCTCCTCGGGCAGGCCCACGCCGCGCAGGCGGAAATCGCGGATCAGGTGCTCGGCGGCGCGGAGCAGGGCGACGGGCAGGGAGGCGAGGTCGGCTTCGGCGTGCAGCGCCTCCAGCCGAGCGAACAGCTCGGCGTCCTGCGCCTCGGCCAGGTCGTGCTCGACCAAGAGCGGCTCGGCGGCGGCGACCGCATCACGCATCTCCTGGCTGTCCTTCACCGCCGACAGGTGGCCGACGGGCGCCCAAACGCGACCGAGCGTGAAGTCGGCTCGCGCCTTGTCCAGCATCAGCGCCTCTAGCGTCGTGGCCTGCGTCTTCGCCCGCTGCACGGCCGCCTTGTGCGCCGCCAGCGCGGTCTGGACGGCGGGGAGCACGTGGCGCGCCTCGATCCGTGAGAAGGCGGGGGCGTCGGCGGCGGCGAGGAGGGGATTGTCGTCGTGCACGCAGGTCTCCTTCGAGAGGCTTACCTAGTTCTCCGCTCATCCCGGCGAAAGCCGGGACCCATGCAAGGCGAGGCGGAGGGCGCAAACGGCGCGCCAAAATACATCGGTCGCATGGGTCCCGGCGTTCGCCGGGATGAGCGGAAAATGAAGGGAACCCTCAGCCCGCCGCCTCCAGCGGCAGGCTCGCCTTCAGCTCGCGGCGCAGGAACTTGCCGCTGGCGTTGCGGGGCAGGGGATCGGGCAGGAGCCAGACGTAGCGCGGCGCCTTGTGGCGGGCGATGTGCCGGATCACCTCGGCGCGGAGCGCGTCGGCGTCGGCCTCGTAGCCGTGGCGCAGCACGACCGCGGCGCCCACCTCCTCGCCTAGCCGCTCGTCGGGCACGCCGAAGACGCAGGCCTCGGCCACGGCGGGGTGGCGGAAGAGGGCGGCCTCGACCTCGGCGCAGTACACGTTCTCGCCGCCGCGCAGCACCATGTCCTTCTTGCGGTCGACGATGAAGACGTAGCCGGCCTCGTCCACGCGGGCGACGTCGCCGGTGCGCAGCCAGCCGTCGCGGATCGTCTCCGCCGTGGCCTCGGGGCGGTTCAGGTAGCCCTTGATGACGCCCGCCCCCTTCACGCACAGCTCGCCCTGCGCGCCTGGGGGCAGGGTCTCGCCGTCGTCGCCGATCAGCTTCCACTCGAAGGTGGGCATCACACGGCCGGCGCTGTCGGGGCGGCGGACGAAATATTCGCCCGAGACGGCGGTGATGATGCCGCAGGTTTCCGTCATGCCATAGCCGGTGGCCGGCTTCGCGCCCGCGGGCGCCTGGTCGATCTTGCCCACGAGGTCGGGCGGCACCTGCGCGCCGCCGCCGCTGAGCGCCACGAGGCTGGACAGGTCGCGGCGGGGGAAGTCGGGGTGGTTGAGCAGCTCGCGCGCCATCACCGGCACGCCGGAGACGTTGGTGACCCGCTCGGTCTCGATCAGCCGCAGCGCCTCGCCCGCGTCCCAGTGGTGCATCAGCACGATGGTCCCGCCGGCGGCGGTGGCGGCGTAGGCGAGGCAGTTGTTGGCGGTCACGTGGAAGAGCGGCGTCGTCGCCAGCGCCACGGGGGGCGGCGCGATCGCCGGCTCCGTCCCCTCCAGGCGCGCCGTCGTCAGCGCCAGCGCCTGCGAGGCGAAGGCCATGTTCAGGAGGTTGTTGATGCAGCCCCGGTGCGTCAGCTGCGCGCCCTTCGGCCGCCCCGTGGTGCCGGAGGTGTAGAAGATGCAGGCGTCGTCGTCGGGATCGATCGCGGCGGTGGGCGCTTCGCCGGGCGTGGCGGCCACCTCGGCCCACGACGCGACGCCGGTGGGAGCGTCGGTCCGCACCGCCACGACGGCCATGGCGGGGTCCCGGTCGGGGATGGCGAGCAGCCGCTCCAGCCGTTCGCCGTCGCAGAACAGCGCCTTGGGCGCGGAGTCGCTCAGCGCGAACGCCATCTCCTCGGACGTCCACCAGGCGTTCATGCCGACCGCGGCCACGCCCATGGACAGGCAGGCCCAATAGATCAGCATCCACTCGGGGTAGTTGCGCATGGCGATGGCCACGCGGTCGCCGGCGACAACGCCCCGGCTCGCCAGCCACGCTCCGACCGCGCGCGTCGTCTCCTGCGCCCGGGCGTAGGTGACGCGCTCGCCCTCGTAGACGAGGTAGTCGCGCTCGGCGAAGGCGGCGGTCGAGGCCCACAGCTCCCGCACCGAAGGCGGAGCGGCGGCGAAGGCGCGGAGGCTCTGGCCGCGCACCGGGATGGCGGTCACCTCGAAGGGCGCTCCGGGCCCCGTCAGCTCGCACCAGACCGCATCCAGAACCGCGTCGTCCATGGCGTGCGCCCCTCGTTGCGGGACCATGCTACAGGCCCGCGCCGCCCGGACCAGCCGGACGGCGCGGCTGAAGCCTCAGTACTTCGCGCGCAGCGTCACGCCGAAGGTGCGCGGGGCGCCCAGGAAGGCGTCGAGCACGCCCTCGCGGTTGCTCGGCGCGTTCTGGAAGCCGGAGTCGAAGGCGACCTGCTTGTAGTCCTTGTCGAACAGGTTCTCGGCGAACAGCTCGACCGACCACTTGTCCGTCCGCGGCGCGAACACGATCCGGCCGTTCCAGACCATGAAGTCCTTCTGGATCTTGCCGGGGTCGAGGTCGGAGCCGGTGTTGTAGTCGGACGAGAACTTCATCCCCGCGTTGAAGCGCACGCGGTAGTCGTCGTTCAGCTCGTAGGTGTAGGTCCCCGAGAAGGACGCCGAATAGAGCGGCGCCAGCGACAGGCGCGAGCCCCTCGCCCCCTGGAAGCCCGTCTTGGCCACGAAGGCGGCCAGTTGCGCGTCGTCGAGCGCGTAGCGGGTGTCGGCCATCGTCAGGCCGCCCTGGAACGACAGGTTGCGGATCGGGAACCAGACGAAGTCCGCGTCGATCCCCTTGCTGTGGATCTTCGGCACCGAGTCCACCACGAAGACCAGGCCGTTGAAGGTGTTCAGCTGGAAGTTGGTGAACTCCTGGTAGAACAGGGTCGCGTTGAGCAGCAGCGTGCGGTTCAGCAGCGTCGCCTTCTCGCCCAGCTCGTAAGAGTTGTTGAACTCGGCCGGGAAGCTGGTGTCGGTGATCGGCGTCGTCACCGCCGCGCTCAGCGGCGCGCAGCCGGGCGAACCCACGGCGCACTGCACGCGGTCGAGGTTGAAGCTGCCGGGCTTGTAGCCGCGCGCATACGAACCGTAGACCAGGATGTGCGGGTCGAAGCGGTAGGTGACCTTGGCCGTGCCCGACCACTCCTGCTCGCCCTTGGCCTGGTGGTCGGTGAAGTTGTTGTAGCCGGGGCTCAGGAACGGCAGGCACAGCGTCTCGTTGGCCGCCGGCGTGGCGAACAGCGGGTCGACGTTCGCCGCCGCACAGCCCGCGCCGTTGCCGATGTTGAAGCTGCGGGTGTTCAGCACCTTCTCGTCGTCGGTGTAGCGCACACCCAGGTTCAGCTCGAGCTTGTCGGTGACGTGGAAGGTGTCGTTGGTGAAGATCGCGTAGGTGTCGTCGCGCTGGCGGTACTGGTCCACGCCGCCGTCGCCGGAGTTGTAGAGGATCGGCGGTGCGCCGAAGAGCGGCGGGAAGGCCGACAGGAGGTTCGGCACGGGCGCGCCTAGCGTCGTGCTGGAGAACAGCTCGCTGATGTAGGTCTGGAAGTCGCTCCCGACGCGCAGGTCCGTGTTCTGGCGCAGGTTCTCGTTGGAGTAGAAGCCGCCGACCAGCCAGTCCAGCTTGCCGGTCGACCCCGCCAGCCGCACTTCCTGGCTGATGTCGCGGAACTGGGTGGAGTTGCTGTCATCGGTGGGCAGGTAGACGATGTCGGCGGTCGAGAAGTCGGCGTCGAACCCGCCGGTCACCTTCCAGTCGCGCCAGGAGCTGATGGAGGTTAGCGTCGCGTTCAGGCTGGGGATCTTATAGTCCACCTGCAGCGACACGCCGCCGTCGGTGATGTTCTGCAGGTCGGGGCGGTTGGAGAAGCCGTTGCGGGCGTAGGGGTCCGACCCGTCGCCCTCAGCCCCGATGCCGTTGACCAGCTGGTTGGCCGACGGCGCGCCCGCGCCGTTCAGCGAGGCGCCCTGCCGCGTCACCACCGCCATGCAGCACCGCTCCGTGCGGTGCGAGTAGTCGGCGATGAAGCGCATCGTCAGGTCGGAGCTGGGGTTGGCCAGCAGCTGGCCGCGGATCGTGTAGAAGTCGCGGTTGTTGTCGTAGTCCTGCTTGCGCGGGCCCTGGCCGGTGTTGACGTCGAAGAAGCCGTCGCGCTGGCGGTCGGCGAAGTAGAGGCTGCCGGCCAACACGTCGGGGATCAGCGGGCCGGTCACCTGCGCCGCGCCGCCCGCCTGGCCGTAGTTGCCGAAGGTCGCCTCCGCGCTCGCGCCGAACTTGAAGCTGGGGGGCGCGGTGATGATGTTGATCACGCCGGCCGAGGTCGACTTGCCGAACAGCGTGCCTTGCGGGCCCTTGAGCACCTCGATGCGGTCCACGTCGCCCAGGTCGCCGAAGCCGACACCGTTGCGGGGGCGGTAGACGCCGTCGATCACGATGCCGACGGAGCTTTCCAGGCCGGGGTTGTCGCCCACGGTGCCGATGCCGCGGATGCGGGCGGTGGTGGAGGCCTCGCTGGAGGTGGAGGTCACGACCAGGCCCGGCGTGAGCAGCGCCAGGTCCTTGATGTCGCGGACGCCGGTGTCCTGCAGCAGCTGGCGGTTCACGGTCGTGACCACGATCGGCACGTCCTGCAGGCTCTGCGTGCGCTTCTGCGCGGTGACCACGATCTGGTCGACGGTGTTGGGCGTGTCGCCGGACGAGAGGGCGCCGGGCGGCTGGCTGGGCGCGGGGGCGGGCGTGGCGGCCGACTGGGCGGCGGCGTGGCCTGCGGCGCCGGCCGCGGCCAGCAGGCACAGCACGGACGTGGTGGTTTTCAGGAGCGTGTTCGAGCGCATGCGACTTCCCTACGGAGCCCGCCTGTCCGCCCGGGGAGGGACGCGCGCGGGTCTTGCGGGGCGCACCATGGCGTCGAAAACCTGAACGTCGATCACCAATCGGAAATGTAAGCGCGTACCGAGGGTTGTGTGCCCTTCAGGTCACAGCCCAGCTCCGCGCCTACTCCTGCAGCTCGGTGAGCTTGGCGGCGGTCTCGAAGGTGCGCGCCTCCTTCAGCATCATCGGCACCTGGGTGGCGGCGAAGGCGAGCGCCAGGATCAGGAGGCCCGGCATGCGGAACAGCACCCAGATGCTGTCGGGCTGGGTCCGCCAGACCACCTCGTTCAGCGCCGCCATGGCGAGGAAGAAGACGGCGTAGCGGACGGCGAGCTTGCGCCAGCCCTCCTCGCTCAGCTTCAGCGCGTCTCCCATCAGGAGCTTCAGCACGTTGCGCTTCAGCGCTAGGCCGCCCAGCAGCGCCAGCCCCAGCGCCAGGTCGATGAAGGTCGTCTTCATCTTGACGATGCGGGGGTCGTGGAAGACGAGCGTCAGCACGCCGAACACCAGCGCCGCGCCGCCCCAGATCAGCGGCAGGGGCGCGACGCGGCGCTCCACCACGTAGCCCAGCGCCAGCGCCGCCGCGGAGCCCCCGACCAGCCACCAGGTCGCGTGCACCAGGTCCTTCCCGGTGAGGAAGAAGCCGAGCATGAAGGCGACGGGGCCCAGGTAGTCCACCGTCGGCCGCAGCCAGGCGGGCGGGGCCGGGCGGGCGGGAGCGTCGCTCATCGCACCGCCTCCTTCGCGCGCTCGGGCGCGACCGTCAGGCCCACCAGGGAGCGGGCGAAGGCTTTGGCGTCGAAGGGCTGCAGGTCGTCGATCCCCTCGCCCACGCCGACCAGCACGATCGGCGCGGCGCTGGCCTGGGCGACGGGCACCAGCACGCCGCCGCGGGCGGTTCCGTCGAGCTTCGTCATCACCACGCCGGTGATGCGCGCGGCCTTGTCGAACTCGGCGATCTGGCCGAGCGCGTTGCGGCCCACCGTGGCGTCAAGCACCAGCAGCGTCTCGTGGGGATAGGCGGGGTCGAGCTTCTTCAGCACGCGCACGATCTTCTTCAGCTCGTCCATCAGCCCCGCCTTGTTCTGCAGGCGACCCGCGGTGTCGATCAGCACGACGTCGAAGCCCTCGCGCCGCGCGCGCTCCACCGCCTCGAACGCGAGCGCCGCGGCGTCGCTGCCCGCCGGCTTGGCGACGATGGGCACGCCCGCCCGCTCGGTCCAGACGGTCAGCTGCTCGATCGCGGCGGCGCGGAAGGTGTCTCCGGCGCCCACCAGCACCTTGGCCCCGCGCCGCTTCAGGTCGGCGGCGACCTTGCCGAGCGTGGTGGTCTTGCCCGATCCGTTCACGCCCACGAACAGCACCACGTGCGGCTTGCCGCGGGGGGCGCCCAGCGGCGGGTTCAAGGGATCGAAGCGGCCCTCGCGGTGGACGATCTCCTTGGCCACGGCTTCGGCGAGGGCTTCGCGCACCTCGGACTCGTCCGCCTCCTTGCCGAAGCGGCCCTGGCCGAAGCGCTCGGCGATGCGGGCGGCGGCGGCGGGGCCGAGGTCGGCCTCGATCAGCGTCTCCTCCAGCGCGTCGAGGTCGGCCTGCTCCAGCTTCTTCTTGGTGAGGGTCGCGACGACGCTTTCCGACAGCGCCGCCGACGACTTGGACAGCCCCTTGGACAGCCGCTGGAAGAAGCCCGGGCGCGGGCCGGTCCCCGGTATGGGCGCGACGATGAAGCCGTCGTTCGGCAGGTCGGTCATGGCCTTGATGTAGAGCGCTCGGGCTTAGAACGCACGCTTGTGGCCGCGCCGCTCGCGCTTTCTCCCTCCCCCTCGAGGGGAGGGTGTCGGGAGGCGAAGCCGACAGACGGGTGGGGCCTCAGAGCGAAGCGTAGAAGAAGCCGGGCGCGACGTTGGGGATTGAGGTCGCCTTACGCTTCGCTCTCGTTCCCCCACCCGACGCTCGCTGCGCTCGCGCCACCCTCCCCTCGAAGGGGGAGGGAGAGAGGTGTTGCGGCGGAACTCAAGCCCGCTCGTAGGTCCCGATCAGGCGGCCCTTGGCGATGGCGCCCTTCTTCAGCGCCTCCAGCGCGTCGTGCTTGCCCGGCGTCTTGTCGAAGCCCAGCGCGTGCTTCAGCGCATAGACCTGCACGACGTAGCGGTGCGGGCCGTGGCCCGGCGGTGGGTCGGGGGGCAGGTACTCGTTCCTGACGTAGCTGTTGTGGCCGAGCGCGTGGCCGTCGCCCTCGTGGTCGGGGCTGCGCAGCGCGCCTTCCGGCCACTCGCCGTCGCGGCCGGGCTCGTCGTAGGCCAGCACGTGCACGAGAGGCCAGGGCGTGGGGCTGTCCGCGTCCTCGACCACCACCGCCACCGCGCCGGAGTGCTCCGGCACGCCGGACCAGGCGATCGGGAAGGAGCGCTTCTCGCCGTCCGCCGTGAAGCGCGCGGGAATGGCGTCGCCCTCGGCGAAGGCCGGGCTCGTCACCGTCAGCATCTCCGGCGCCTCGACCTGGGCGTAGATGGTCTTCTCCAGCCCCGGCCGCACGCCCTGCAGGGCATGGCCGACAAAGTCGGGCAGGTTCTCGAGCATGGGAGCCTCGCGAGCGTGTGGGAGGCGAACGCCGCGCGGAGCGGCGGGTTCACGTCAGGGCCGCAGGACCGCCTTGCCGACCACCTCGCGCCGCGCCAGCAGGCCGAACGCCTCGCGCCACTCGTCCAGCGGCAGGGCGGCGTGCACGCGGGGGCGGATGGCGCCCTCGGCCGCCAGCCGGTCCACGGCCGCGAGGGTCTCGGCGCCCTCCTGCGGGTGCAGCCGGCCGCGCTCGCCCGCGCGCACGCCCAGGATCGAGGCCTGCTTGATCAGCGCCAGGTCCGTCCGCACCGCGCCCGGGCGGCCGGAGGCGAAGCCCACCACCAGCACGCGCGCCTCGGGCTTGAGGCAGCGCATCGCCTCCTCGAACACCTCCCCGCCAACGGGGTCGTAGACCACGTCCACGCCTTCGCCCCCGGTCATCGCCTTGACGCGGTCGCGGAAGCCGGGCGCCAGCTCCACCGTCGCCTCCGGCGCATACTCCTCCCGCACCAGCGCCAGCTTGGACGCCGAGGCGGAGCCGGCGATCACCCGCGCGCCCAGGCACCGTCCGAGGTCCACCGCCGCCAGCCCCACCCCGCCCGCCGCCCCCGTGACCAGCAGCCGCTCGCCCGGCCGGATCGCCGCGCGCCGCACCAGGGCGACATAGGCGGTGAGGTAGGCCGCGCCGTAGGCCGCCGCCTGCTCCCACGACAGCGCCCGAGGCTTCGGCCGCGCCGCGTCCGCGCGCACCACGCACAGCTCGGCCATTGCGCCCAGCCGCGCGCCCGCGACGACCTCCTCGCCGATCCGCGCGGGATCGACGCCCGCCCCCACCGCCTCCACCTCGCCCGCGAGGTCGAGCCCCGGTGTGAACGGCAGCGGCGGCTTCAGCTGGTAGCCGCCGCGGGTCATCAGGAGGTCGGGAAAGTTGACGGACGCGGCGCGCACCTGCACCCGCAACTCGCCGGGGCCGGGCTCGGGCGAGGCGACCTCCTCCACGCCGCAGCCGGCGAAGTCGTCGAGCAGCTCGCGGACGACCAGCGCGCGCACGGCTTTAGCCCTGCCGGTAGGCGTCGCGCACCAGCCCCGCCACCTCCCGCGCCGCCCGTTCGGCCGACTTCACCAGCCCGAAGCTCAGGAAGGCGTGCGGCAGGCTGTCGTAGCGGCGGAACACGGTCCTGACGCCCGCCGCCTTCAGCCGGTCGGCGTAGAGCTCGGCCTGGTCGGTGAGCGGGTCGAAGCCGGCGGCGACGATCACCGCCGGCGCCAGTCCGGACAGGTCGGCGGTGCGTAGCGGCGTCAGGCGCGGGTCGGCGCGGTCGGCGTCGGGCGCGTAGTGGCCCATGAACCACTCCATGGTGTCGCGGCTCAGCGGGTGGGCGTCGGCCAGCGCGGTCATGGACGGCGTGTCGCTGTCGAAGTCCACCGCCGGGTAGACCAGGAGCTGCAGCGCGGGCTGCGCCTCTCCCTGCGCCTTCAGCGTCTGGCAGGTGGCGGCGGTCAGGTAGCCGCCCATGCTGTCGCCGCCCATCGCCGCCCGGCCGGCGGGCGCGCCGAAGCGCTCCGCGTTGTCGCGGCCCCAGCGGAAGGCGGCGAGCGCGTCGTCGAAGGCGGCGGGATGGCGGTGCTCGGGCGCCAGGCGGTAGTCGACCGACAGCACCGGGCCGCCGGTCGTTGCGGCGAGCAGGGTGCAGAAGGCGTGGCTGGTCTCCAGGTCGCCGATCACGCCCCCACCCTGGTGCAGCCAGACCATGAGCGGCGCGGCGGGGTCGGGTCGTGCGGGTCGGTAGGCGCGGCCCGGGAGATCGCCGTGCGGGGCGGGAATGCTCACCGCCTCCGTCGTCACCCCGGGTTCGGGGTCGGCGGAGAGCAGCGCGAAGCCGTAGGCCGCGCCCGCCCGCGCCTCCTCCGGCGTCTGGCTGGACGCCTTGGGCTGGTTCCTCGCGCCGTGGGCGATCAGCTGGAAGGCGGGATCCAGCGTGCGGCCCATGGCGCGCACCGGCTTGCCGCCGCCCATCAGCCGCAGGATCGGGCCGGGCAGCGACAGGACGGTGCGGAGCGAACGGCGCCGCTTGGCGAGGTCGGCGGCGTCGCTCATCGCTCGGGGTCTCCTGAGGCGGAGAGGCCCGCCACGCCGCGCAGGATCAGGGTGACGGTGAAGGCGGCCGCGCCCTCCACGTCCATCGGGCGCCGCTCCAGCATCCGGTCGCCCATCTCGCGCACCAGGGCGATCAGGGCGCCGGCGAGGTAGTCGGCGTCGGGCCGGGCGGCGTCGGGGGCGTCGAGCCGCAGCGCCTGGGCGATCTCCTCGCGCACCTCCTCGAACACCGCCTGCATCTCGGG
>JASLDZ010000251.1 GCA_030151985.1 Caulobacteraceae bacterium
CCTCGGCAAGACCAACCTGTCGGAGTGGGCCAACATCCGCTCCGGGCGCTCGATCTCCGGCTGGTCGGCCGTGGGCGGGCTGGTGAAGAACCCCTACGTGCTCGACCGCAACGCCTGCGGCTCCTCGTCCGGCACGGGCGCTGCGATCGCGGCGGGCCTGGCGGTGGTCGGCGTCGGCACCGAGACGGACGGTTCGGTGACCTGCCCCTCCGCGGTCAACGGACTGGTTGGGATCAAGCCGACCGTGGGCCTCGTCAGCCGCACGCACATCGTGCCGATCAGCCACAGCCAGGACACCGCCGGACCGATGGGCCGCAGCGTCGCCGACGTCGCCGCCCTCCTCACCGCCATGGCGGGCTCCGACCCGCAGGACGCCGCCACCCGCGAGGCGGACGCGCGCAAGGTCGACTACGTGGCCGCGCTTCAGGGCGCGACGCTGAAGGGCGCGCGGCTCGGCGTGCTGCGCTACGCCAGCGACGTGCAGCCCGAGGAGGCGGCGGTGTTCGACCGCGCGCTGGCGGCGATGCGGGCCGCCGGCGCCGAGATCGTCGAGATCAAGGACTACAAGCCCCCCGAATCGATGGGCGCCGACGAGTTCACCGTGCTGAAGGTCGAGCTGAAGGCCGACATGAACACCTACCTGGCCTCCACCGATCCGGCGAAGGTGAAGACCCGCACCCTGGCCGACGTCATCGCGTTCAACGCCGCCACCCCCCGCGAGACGACGCTGTTCGGGCAGGAGACGTTCGAGGAGGCGCAGGCCACCAAGGGGCTGAGCGACCCCGCCTACCTGAAGGCGCGCGCCGACAGCCTGCGGGCGGCGGGCGTGGACGGGATCGACCGGCTGATGGCCCAGTACAAGGTCGACGCGCTGATCGCGCCCACGACCGGCCCCTCGTGGAAGTCCGACGCCGCCGACGGCGACCATGTGGAGGGGGAGGGCGCGACCTCGCTCGCGGCCGTCGCCGGCTATCCGCACGTCACCGTGCCCATGGGCTATGTGAAGGAGCTGCCGGTCGGCCTCTCGATCATCGCCGGCGCCTGGCAGGAGGCGAAACTGCTGCGCTATGCGGCGGCGTTCGAGGCGGCGACCAAGGCGCGGCATGACCCGCGCTTCATCCCCTCGCTGGAGACCTCGTCCGCCTACGCTCCGCTGCTCGCGCCCGCTGCGGACGGCCGGCCGTGATCCGCGTCGGCATCGGCGGCTGGACCTTCGAGCCCTGGCGCGGCGTCTTCTACCCGCCGGGGCTGAGCCAGGCGAAGGAGCTGGGCTTCGCCAGCCGCGCGGTGACCGCCATCGAGGTGAACGGCACCTACTACTCGGGCTTCAAGCCGCCGACCTTCGCCAAATGGCGCGACGAGAGCCCGGACGGCTTCGTCTTCACGATCAAGGCCAGCCGTTTCTGCACCAACCGCAAGGTCCTGAGCGACGGGGCGGAATCGATCGGCAAGTTCCTGAACCAGGGTCTGACCGAGCTCGGCGACAAGCTCGGCCCGATCCTGTGGCAGTTCATGCCCACCAAGAAGTTCGACGCTGACGATTTCGCGGGCTTCCTGAAGCTCCTGCCGCCGGAGCTGGAGGGCCGCCCGCTGCGCCACGCGCTGGAGGTGCGGCACGAGAGCTTCATGACCGCGCGGTTCGTCGACATGGCGCGGGACGCCGGGGCGGCCGTCGTGTTCGCCGACGGCGAAGGCCGCCCGGTGATCGCCGACCTCACGGCCGACTTCGCCTACGCCCGCCTGATGGACGCCCGGGAGGAGATCGAGACCGGCTATGACGCCGACGCCCTCGATCGTTGGGCCGCCGTGGCGCGGGGCTGGCGGGAGGGCGCGCCGCCGGCCGGGTTCGACCTCCTGTCCGAGCCCGCGCCCGCAGGCCGGCGCGACGTGTTCGTGTTCATGATCAACGGCGCCAAGGTCCGGGCTCCCGCCGCCGCCCAGGCCCTGATCGGCCGGCTGGACGCCGCCTAAAGGCTGCTCCCCTGCGGCCGCGTGACGCCTTCCTGCAGGTGTTCGGGGAAGAGGCCCTGCTCGCTCTCGTCGGGCGCGGCGTAGACCTCGACCTGGTCGGTGTAGAAGGCCAGGAGGCCCGTGATCGCCTCCATGGCGGGGAAGGGCGCCTCGTAGCTCCAGACGACGTTCTCCAGGAGCTCGCCGTTCATCAGGATGGAATAGTAGCTGGCGTCGCCCTTGTAGGGGCAGTGGGTGGTCTTGTCGGTCTTGGACAGGAACCCCGTCTCCACGCCCGCGCGCGGGAAGTAGACCACGGCCGGGTAGTCGGCCTCCTTCAGCAGCACCGCGTCGGCGGTGTCGGCGATCACGTGCTGGCCGATGCGCGCGCGCATGCGGCGCCCGGCGGGGGTGACGGTGATCGGATGGTCGGGGCCGGGGGTCTTCATGCGGGGACGCTCCTGGGCTTGAGGCACGGAATCGCCCGATCAAACGCGCTGGCGGTGTTTTCGTCTCATGGCGCGACGGACCGTCAGCCTTAACGGACCGGCAATATCGAATGTTGTGCAAGAGGGGCGCGCGTGGTCTGTAGCGCCGAAGCCCGGAGGCCGCGCGCGCAGCGTGGCCGCGGGCGTCCGGTCGCACCCCGAGGCCGCGATGCGTGAGTGCGTAGGCCGAAGAGTTTCATGAATATCGTCATCGTGGCCGGTGTGCTCGTCACCGTGCTGACCTGCATTCCCGTCCTGTGGCAGCTGCGAGGCCACCCTCGCGGGCTGTTCGTGCTGTTCTTCGCCGAGATGTGGGAGCGGTTCAGCTTCTACGGGCTGCGGTCGATCTTCGTCCTCTACCTGACCAAGCACTTCCTGTTCGACGACCACTTCGCCAGCGGGCAGGTGGGGGCGTACCTGACGCTGGCCTACCTGCTGCCGCTGGTGGGCGGCGTGCTGGCGGACCGCTACCTCGGCACGCGCAAGGCGGTGGCGTTCGGCGCGCTGCTCCTGGTGGCGGGCCAGCTCACCATGGCGGTGCAGGGTCCGGCGGCGCGGCAGGTGTTGCACTACGGAAACGCCCGCTACGACTTCGTGCAGGTGCAGACGCCCGGGCCCAAGCACGTCGCCCTGAAGGTGGGTCAGGCGGCCTATCGCTATGGCCCCGCGCCGGGAGGGGGGCTCGCGATCGAAGGCCTGCCGCAGGGCGCCCCGCTGCCGGCGGTGCTGCCGGCGGGCAGCTTCACCCTGTCGGTGGAGAAGCGCGACCCGCTCTATGTCAACTTCATGTACTTCGCGCTGTCGCTCAGCATCATGGGCGTCGGCTTCCTGAAGGCGAACATCTCCTCGATCGTCGGGCAGCTCTACCCGCAGGGCGACCCGCGGCGCGATTCGGGGTTCACGCTCTACTATTTCGGCATCAACCTGGGCTCGTTCTGGGCCACCATCCTCTGCGGCTATTTGGGCGAGACGGTCGGGTGGTGGGCGGGCTTCGGGCTGGCGGGGCTCGGCATGTTCGCGGGCTTCATCGTCTTCGTGCTCGGCCGAAGCTGGCTGGAGGGCAAGGGCGAGCCGCCGGACCCCGTGCGGCTGTCCCAGCGGGTCGCAGGCCCCATCTCGCGCGAGACGCTGATCTACCTGGGCGGCCTGGCGGGCGTGGGCCTGCTCTACCTCCTGGTCCGCCGCAACGACCTCGTAGGCGTGCTGCTGGGCGTCGGCTCGGTGCTGATCCTGAGCTATGTGGGGTGGTTCATCTTCGGCAAGGCGACGCCGGTGGAGCGGCGAAGGCTGTTCCTGGCGCTGTTCCTGATCGTGGGCTCGGTGGTCTTCTTCACCCTGGAGGAGCAGGCCGGCACCTCGCTCTCCACCTTCGCCGACCGCAACATCGACCTCAGCCTGGTGAGCGCGCCCGTCGTCTTCCCGCTCCTGGGGCACGAGGTGTTCTTGGGGTCCAAGGCGATGCTTGACGCCGCGCCCGCGGTCGCGAACCGCTGGTGGGTCGACATGGGGCTGCGCGCGTCGCAGACGCAGTCGTTCCAGCCGGGGTTCCTGCTGATCTTCGCGCCGATCTTCGCCGCGTCCTGGGCCTGGCTCGGACGGCGAGACCGCGATCCCAACCCGATCGTGAAGTTCGCGCTCGGCCTTCTTCAGGTGGGCTTCGGCTTCCTGATCCTGGTGTTCGGCGCGCGGTTCGCCGACGGGGCGTTCAAGGCGCCGCTGTTCTTCCTGGGCATGAGCTATCTCCTGCAGTCGACGGGCGAGCTGTGCCTGTCGCCGGTGGGCATGAGCGAGATCACCAAGCTCGCGCCGCCGATCCTGGTCTCGACGCTGATGGCGCTGTGGTTCCTGTCGATCAGCTGGGCGGAGTGGATCGGCGGCCTGATCGCGCAGTTCGCGGGCACCGAGACCATCGCGGGCCAGGTGCTCGACCCGGCGCGGGCGCTCGCGACCTCCACTCACGTGTTCACCGTGATCGGCTGGGCGGCGGCGGGGGTGGGCGTGGTGTTCCTGGCGCTGAGCCCGGTGCTGAAGGGCTGGGGCGCGGGGGTGAACGATGCGGCGAACCACAGCGCGCCCGAGCCGAACGCGCCGGTGGCCGACGGCGACCGGCAGGCGGTGAACCTCGGCGTGATCGAGGCGGATCGTCGGAGCTAGGTTCGGATTCTCCGCTCATCCCGGCGAAGGCCGGGACCCAGGTCCGCCGGCGGTCCCGAGTCCGGCGTTGAAGATGGCGAGGTCCGGCCTCTTCGCTCCCGCAACTGGGTCCCGGCCTCCGCCGGGATGAGCGGAGGAGAAGGGCTTCAGGCCGTGCCCAGTACGGTCGAGGCCGCCTCCTCCGGCGAGGCGCCGCCGACGTGGATGGTCCACCACAGGGCGTAGAAGGTGAGCGGCCACCAGTGCTTGCCGCCGTTCGGGTCGGCGAACACCCGGCGCACGACGTCGAGGTCGCAGACCTCCACCAGCCCCTCGCACGCCGCCACACGCGGGCCGAGGTCCGCGGCGCGGGGCGCGATCCAGGCGGCGACAGGCACGGTGAAGCCCTGCTTTTTCGCCCACGGCCGGGCGGCGGGGCAGTGCTGCTCCAGCCACTTCCGCAGGATCCACTTGCCGTAGCGGCCGCGCACCTTCAGCCGGTCGGGCAGGCTCCAGGCGAAAGCCGCCACCTCCCGGTCGAGGAACGGCGTGCGCCCCTCCAGCCCGTGCGCCATCAGCATCCGGTCGAGCTTGAGGAGGAGGTCGTTGGGCAGCCAGGTGGCGATGTCGGCCCACTGGGCCTGCTGGAGGGGGGTGAGGCCGACGGGCGGCTCGGCGGCCTGCCGCCAGCGGGCGAGCGCGCCCGCGCCTCCGTCCTTCAGGAAGGGCGCGTCGACCTGCGGCTCGGCGGGACGTCCGCCCAGCCAAGTCGGCCGCAGCGCGCGGCGGTAGCGGCCGTAACCGGCGAACAGCTCGTCGCCTCCCTCGCCGGAGAGCACGACGGTGAGCGTGCCCTTGGCCGCCTCGGCGAGCTTGTAGGTGGGCAGGCAGGCGTAGTCGGTGGTCGGGTCGTCCAGCGCCCAGGCGACCTGCGGGGCGATTCGCCAGAAGTCGTCGGCGCCGAAGGTGGTCTCCCGCCAGTCGAGGTCCAACGCGCGCGCGACGGCTTCCGCGTGCCCCCGCTCGTCCGCCGCGCCGGTCGCGTCGAAGCCGCAGGTGAAGGCGGTGACGGGCCGGCTGTTCAGCCGCGCCATCAGCGTGGCGATGACGGTCGAGTCGATCCCGCCGGAGAGGAACAGGCCATAAGGCACGTCCGAGCGCTGGTGAACGCGCACGCTGTCCTCCAGCACAGCGTCCAACCGGCCGAGAGCATCCTTCTCCTCCCCTGCGAAGCGGGGGAGGTGGCGCGGCGGCGCAGCCGACGTGACGGAGGGGACCGCGCCGGTGAGCGAGGCGCGCGCGTCGCCCCCTCCACCGCCTTCGGCGGTCTCCCTCCCCCGCTGCGCAGGGGAGGAGAGAGTGACGCCGCCGGGCGTCGCTCGGTGTTCCACGCTGAGCGCATAGTTCAGCGCCAGCAGTTCTTCCGTCGCGGCGGGGACCAGGCGGACCGGATCGAGCGCCCGCGGCTCCGAGGCGAACCGTCGTCCCTCCACGTACAGCGGCTTGATTCCGAACGGGTCGCGCACGAGCCACGTTCGCCCGTCGCCGCCGATCAGGCATAAGGCGTACATCCCCCGCAGGCGCCGGAACGCGGCTTTCCCCTCCAGCGCGTAGAGGTGGAGGAGGGGCTCGAAGTCGCTGCCGGTCTTCAGCCGGTCGCGCAGCCCGAACTCGTCGATCAGCTCGACGTAGTTGTAGATCTCGCCGTTGCCGATCACCGTCGAGCCGGCCGCGTGCAGCGGCTGCCAGCCGCACTCCAGGTCGATGATCGAGAGCCGCGCGTGCGCCAGCGCCGCGCCGCCGACCGTCTCGACGCGCACGCCGTCCGGCCCCCGGTGGGCGAGCTGGCCGATCATGGCGCGCGCCTGCGCCTCGCGCGCGGCGATCGCCTCGGGCCGGTCGTCCGGCGGGCCGAGCACGCCCGCGATGCCGCACATGCTGTCTGATCGTCCCGGTGGAGGCGTGGAGGTCCGCGCTCTACGCGCCGCCCCGCCCGGTCACAAGCCGCTCACCCGAACAGGTCGCCCGTGCGGCTGCCCGGCAGCACCGCCGGTCCGCGCGACGAGGGCGCCGGGCCGACCGGCCGCGAGGGGCGCTGCAGCATCACCAGCGCCTCCTCCGACATGAGGTTCGACCAGGCGGACGCCACCTCGATCGCCCGCGCCGGCTTGCCCCGCACCAGCGCGGCCGCCGCCTCGACCTTCAAGCCGATGTCGGAGGCGAGCTCCGCGAAGTCGGCGACGGTGCAGAGATGAATGTTCGCCGTCGACCACCAGGGGTTCGGCAGCGCGCGCGTGGTCGGCATGCGCCCCCGAAGCGCGAGCGAGGCGCGCACCCGCCAGTGGCCGAAATTCGGAAAGCTCACGAGCGCCCGCTCCGCCAGCCGCGTCATCGCCTCCAAGACGGCGCGTGGGTTCTTCACCGCCTGCAGCGTGTCCGACAGGATCACGTAGTCGAAGCCGTCGGCGGGGTATTCGGCGAGGTCGCGATCGGCGTCGCCCTGCATCACCGACAGGCCCCTGGCGAGGCAGGCGGCGACCCCTTGCGGGCTGATCTCCAGCCCGCGCCCGTCGACCCCTTTCTCTCGGCGGAGCAGGTCGAGCAGTTCCCCCTCGCCGCAGCCGACGTCGAGCACGCGGGCGTGCGGCCGCACGAGGCGCAGGATCTCCTGGAAGTCGGCGCGCGGTTCGCTCACGGGGGCGGACAATGGCCGAGCGGGCGCGATTCCGCGAGCCGTAGCGCGACCTCAGCCCGCGCCGTTGAGGAAGCCGCGCATGGCGTCCTCCAGCACGGGCTCGTCGAGAAGGAACGCGTCGTGGCCCTTGTCGGTCTCGATCTCCAGGAAGCTCGGGCGCGCGCCCGCCGCGTTCAGCGCCCGCACCACGGCGCGGCTCTCGCTGGTCGGGTAGAGCCAGTCCGAGGTGAAGCTGGCGATGAGGAAGCGCACGTCCCGCGCGCGTTCGAACGCCTTGGCCAGCACGCCCTCGTGGGCGGCGGCGAGGTCGAAGTAGTCGGTGGCGCGGGTGATGTAGAGGTAGCTGTTGGCGTCGAAGCGGTCGACGAAGCTCGATCCCTGATGGCGCAGGTAGCTCTCGACCTGGAAGTCGGCGTCGAATCCGAACGAGAGGTCGGCGCGGCCCTGCAGGGCGCGGCCGAACTTCCGCTGCAGCGCGGTTTCGGACAGGTAGGTGACGTGGGCGGCCATGCGGGCGACGGCCAGCCCCTTCTCCGGGCGGCGGCCGAGCGCGAGGTAATCGCCCCCCGACCAGTCCGGGTCCGCCATCACCGCCTGGCGGCCGACCTCGTGCAGGGCGATGTTCTGGGCGGTGTGGCGGGCCGCCGAGGCGATGCACGCGGCCGCGTCGATGCGGTCGGGGAAGCTCGCCGCCCACTGCAGCGCCTGCATGCCACCCATGGAACCGCCGACCACCGCCGCCAGCCGCGGCACGCCCAGCGCGTCCAAGAGGCCCGCCTGCGCGCGCACCATGTCGGCGATGGTGATGACGGGGAAGTTCAGCCCGTACGGCCGTCCCGTGGCGGGGTCGAGCGACGCGGGCCCGGTCGAGCCCATGCAGCCGCCGATGACGTTGGAGGCGATCACGAACCAGCGGGCCGGATCGATCGGGCGGCCGGGACCGACCATCAGCGTCCACCAGCCGGGGCGGCCGGTCTGCGGGTGAGGGGAGGCGACGTGCTGGTCGCCGGTCAGGGCGTGGCAGACCAGGACGGCGTTGGAGCCGTCCGGCGCGAGCGTGCCGTAGGTCTTGTAGGCCACCTCGACGTCGTGGAGCGTGCGGCCGCAGTCCAGCGGCAGGTCGCCGATCCGCGCGACCGCCCCCGCCGTCTCCACCGTGTGCAGGCCGCCGTCGTCCACCGTCGCCTTGCACGCCCGGCCGGCGGCGGTGTCAATGGCGGGCAGGCGGCGGGCGAGGTGGGCGACAATGGGCGGGGCGTGGAAGGCGGCGGTCGTCGCAGGCGTGGCGATGCTGGGTGTCGCCGGGTTTGCGGTCGGTCGGGCGCTGGCGATCAAGCCCGTCCTGGCCGGCGGCGGGAGCACGACGGCTCCGTCCGTTCCCTTCGACCTGAACGCCGCCGCCGCACACCTGGGCGAAGCGGTGCGCATCCAGACCGTCAGCCACCAGGATCCGGCGGCCAACGACGCCTCGCAATGGAGCGCGCTGCACGCCTGGCTCGCCTCGACCTATCCCCACTTCGCCGCCGCGGCGAAGCGAGAGGATGTGCCGGGAACCTCGGCGCTGGTGTGGACGTGGAGGGGAAGCGACACTTCGCTGCCGCCCGCGATCCTGATGGCGCACCAGGACGTGGTGCCGGTCGATCCCGCCACCCTGGGCGCGTGGAAGCAGCCGCCCTTCTCCGGCGCTCTGGCCGACGACGCGGTGTGGGGCCGGGGCTCGGTCGACGACAAGGCCTCGCTCGTCTCGCTGATGGAGGCGGGGGAGGCGCTCGCCGCCTCCGGCTTCAAGCCGAGGCGCACGGTGATCCTGGTGTCCGGCCACGACGAGGAGGCGGGCGGGGCGGGCGCGCGGGCGGCGGCCGCACTGTTGCAGGCGCGCGGCGTCCACGCCCTCTACGCCTTGGACGAGGGCTCGGCCGTGCTGGAGGACCACCCCGTGACCAAGGGGCCCGCCGCCCTGATCGGCGTGGCCGAGAAGGGCTACGCCACGCTGCGGATCACGGCGAGGGGCGCCGGCGGCCACTCCTCCGCGCCGCCGAAGGAGGACGCGGCGCTCGCGGTCGCCGAGGCGGTGGTGCGGATCGCGGGCAAGCCCCATCCGCTCCGCTACGGCGGGTTGGCGGACGCGATGATGCGCGGCCTCGCCCCCGCGACGCCCTTCATGACCCGGCTGGTGATCGCGAACCCGTGGCTGTTCGGGCCGGTGCTGAAGGGCCAGTTCGCCGCCAGCCCGCAAGGCGCGGCGATGCTGCACACCACGCTCGCGCCCACGATGCTGGAGGGCTCGCCGAAGGACAACGTGCTGCCCGAGGTGGCGACCGCCCGGATCAACTACCGCATCCTGCCGGGCGACACGTCGCAGGCCGTGATGGATCGGGCGACCGCGGCGGTGCGCGGCCTCCCGGTGACGCTCGCCTTCGAGCCCACGCCGCGCGAGCCCTCGCCCGTGTCGTCGGCGACGTCGGAGGGCTGGCGGCAGGTCACGGGCGCGCTCGCGGGCAGCTACGGCGGCAAGCCCCCGCCGATCGCGCCGACGCTGGTGATCGCGGCCACCGACAGCCGCTCGATGTCGGGCGTGGCGCAGGACGTCTACCGCCTGCAGCCGATCGCCTTCCGCCTCGCCGACACCGAGATGATCCACGGCGTGAACGAGAACCTGCGCCTCACCGACCTGAAGCGCATGATCGACTTTTACGCCCGGCTGATACGCGGCCAGTGAGTCCGCCTCAGCCGGCGATGGCGTTCAGCTTCGCCACGGCGTCAGGGGGCAGCTTCAGCTCGGCGGCGGCGAGGTTCTCGCGCAGGTGCGCGACCGACGAGGTGCCGGGACTGAGCAGGATGTTGGGCGAACGCTGCAGCAGCCAAGCCAGCGCCGTCTGCTGCGGCGTGGCGTCCAGCGCCCGCGCGACCTCCGACAGCGCGTCCGACTGCAGGGGCGTGAAGCCGCCGAGCGGGAAGTAGGGCGTGTAGGCGATCCCCGCCTCGGCCAAGTCGTCGATCAGGGCGTCGTCGCCGCGGTTCGCCAGGTTGTAGAGGTTCTGGACGCACACGATCGGGGCCAGCCGGCGGCCCTCCTCGACTTGCGCGGGCGTGACGTTGCTGAGGCCGACGTGCGCGATCAGGCCCTGCGCCTGCAGGCGGGTCAGCGCCTCCAGGGGCGCCTCGACGGATTCCTCGGACGTGCCGCCGCCGGCCAAGCCCATGCGCAGGTTGACGATGTCGAGCCGCTCCGCGCCCAGGCTCTTCAGGTTGTCGTGCACCGCCTGCGTCAGGGCCTCGGCGGAGTGGGCGGGGTTCCAGGACTTGTCGGGTCCGCGCAGGAAGCCGACTTTCGTGGTTATGACCAGCCCGTCGGGATAGGGCGACAGCGCCTCGCGGATGAGGGCGTTCGAGACGTGGGGGCCGTAGAAGTCGGCGGTGTCGATGTGGTCGACCCCGGCCTCGACCGCGGCGCGCAGCACGGCCAGTGCGGCCCCGTGGTCGCGAGGCGGTCCCCAGACGCCTCGCCCGGGCAGCTGCATGGCGCCGTAGCCGATGCGGTTCAGGGTCGGTCCGCCGTTCGGCAGGGTGAAGCTGGCGGCCATGTGGGTCTCTCCGGGGAAAGGCGGCGGTCTCGCGCTCGCGACCCGCATCACCGTCAGTTAAGAAGCGTCATGCCCGACGGCGACTCCCGCCCCCAGAACACAGCCAAGGCGCCGGCCGCGGGCTTCGGCCGCGGCTTCCTCTACGACGGCTGGTATTTCGCCGCCCTCTCGTCCGGGGTGGAGCGGGGCGGGCTCGCGCGATACGAGATGCTGGGCGAGCCGGTGCTGCTCGGCCGCGACGGGACGGGGGCGGCGTTCGGCCTGCGCGACGTCTGCCCGCACCGCGCCGCGCCGCTGTCCGCCGGGCGGGTGGTCGCCGATCCTGCCGGCGCGCAGGCGGTCGAGTGCCCCTACCACGGCTGGATGTTCCGCACCGGCGACGGCGCCTGCTCGGCCGTCCCTTCGCTCGCGTCCGGGCAGGAGATGGACGTGGAGCGCATCCGCGTGCGCCGCTACCCCGTGCGCGAGAGCCAGGGGCTGGTCTGGGTGTGGATGGCGGCGGACGCGCGCGCGCCGTCGGAGCCCGACCACGACCCGCCGACCTTCGAAGGCGTGGTGGGTGGCGGCCCGAAGCTGGTCGAGCGCATGGACTTCGACAGCCACGTGGACCACGCGGTCGTCGGCCTGATGGACCCGGCGCACGGGCCGTACGTGCACCAGCAGTGGTGGTGGCGCTCGGGCCACTCCATGCACGACAAGGCCAAGGCGTTCGAGCCGCGGGAGTATGGGTTTGCGATGGCCGCGCACGCGCCCTCGGCCAACTCCTATGCCTACCGGCTGCTGGGCGGGGCGCCGGTGACGGAGATCACCTTCCGCCTGCCGGGGCTGCGCTGGGAGCACATCCGCGTCGGCGAGAAGCAGGTGCTGGCGCTGACCTGCCTGACGCCGCTGTCGGAGACGAGGACCCGCATCACCCAGGTGTTCTGGAGCGACCACTGGGCGTTCACCCTGCTGAAGCCCGTGATCCGTGCCGCTAGCCGCCGCTTCCTGAAGCAGGACGGCGACATGGTAAACCTGCAGAACGAGGGGCTGAAGTACGACCCGCCGCTGCTCTGGATCGACGACGCCGACCGCCAGGCCAAGTGGTACCAGGCGCTCAAGCGCGAGTGGGGCCGCGCGCGGGCGGAGGGGCGGCCGTTCGAGAACCCGGTGAAGCCCACCACGCTGCGCTGGCGGAGCTGAGGGCAGAGCTTTCCTAAAGCTCCGCTCATCCCCGCGCATGCGGGGACCCAGACTTCCTTCGCTGCGACGCATCCAGACAAGACAAGCCTGGGTTCCCGCATGCGCGGGAATGAGCGGGGAGAAGAGGCTTACGCCGCCTTCTTCGCCGGCGGCTTGGCGGTTTTGGCGCCCGCCACCTCGCCCTTCTTCATGAACTTCACCAGCACCCGCTGGCTGATCAGCAGCGGCGCGCCCGGCTGGAGCGAGAGCACCACCTCCACCACCCGTTCGTCGGTCTTCTCGCTGGGGTCGTCGGACTGGAGCTTGCGGGCGCCGAACACCGCCGCCACGCGCTTGACCTTGGCGGTGTAGACCTTGGTGGGGTCCGCCTCGGGCACGACCTCGGCCTCTTCGCCGACGAAGACGTTGGGGATGTCGCTCTCGATGATCTCGGCGCGCACGATCCGCTCGGTCCTGGGCTCCAGGTCGAACATGTTGGAGACCTGCAGGGTGGAGGCGCCGGAGCCTGGGTTGGCGTAGCGGCGCACGATCCGCCCGTCCGCCGGCGCGCGCACGTTGGTCAGCTCCAGCTGGTAGCGGGCGGTGTTGAGCGCCGAGGCGGCCGTGTTCACCGCCGCGTTCTGCGCGCCGATCTGGGCGTCGGCGGTGCGGATGTCGTCCTGCGCCTTGTCCATCGCCTGGCCCGCGACGAAGGCCTTGGCCTTCAGCGGCAGGAGGCGTGCGTATTCGCGGGCGGCGGTCGCCTTCTGCACCTGCAGGAGGTTGATCTGCGCGCGCGCCTGCTGCTCGGCGGCCGCGGCGTTGGCGACGTTGAGCTTGGGCTGGTCGTCCTCCAGCCGCGCGAGCACCTGGCCCTTGGTGACCTCGTCGCCCTCCTGGACATAGACCTCTCGCACCACGCCGGCGGTGCGGGCCGCGACCTGGATGATGCCGCCCTCGACGTCGACCTTGCCCGAGGCGGAGGCCGAGTAGGGCGTCACGATCGACTTGACGGCCGACGCCTGCTGCGCCTTCAGCTTCTTGGCCTTGGCGGCCTGGCTGAAGAAGGACCCGCCCACGACCAGCACGATCGCGACCAGCGCCACCCACATCCAGCGGCGACGGAGAAAGCTCAACACGGACGACACGGTTCTGGGACTCTCTGGTTCAGGCGACGGCGGGCTGGGGACGGAGCGGCGCGTGGGCGACCGCCTCCGGCTCCTCCGCCTCGCGGCGATGGTCGTCGAGGATGCGGCCGTCCTCGATGTGGATGACGCGGTCGGCGTAGACCTCCAGCCGCGGGTCGTGGGTGACGCAGATCACCGCCGCCCCGTGCTCCTTGGCGGCCCGGCGAAGCAGGCGGATCACCACCTGACCGTTCTCGCCGTCCAGCGCCGACGTGGGTTCGTCGGCGAACAGGAGGCGGGGCGACTTGGCGATGGCGCGGGCGATCGCCACGCGCTGCTTCTCCCCACCGGACAGCTCGGAGGGCCGCTGGTTCAGCCGGTGGCCGAGGCCGACCTCCGTCAGCGCCTCGGTGGCCTTCTCGCGGGCGGCGGCGGGGTCGAGCCCGGTGTACTTCAGCACCGTCGTCACCTGCTGCAGCGCGGTGAGCGAGGCGAACAGGTTGAAGCCCTGGAAGATGAAGCCGCAGTGATCCAGCCGGAAGCGGTCGATCTTGCCCGTGGGCAGCTTCCAGAGCTCCTGACCGAGCGCCGTCACCTGTCCCTCGTCCGGCCGCAGCAGGCCCGACAGCGCGGCCACCAGCGTCGA
>JASLDZ010000260.1 GCA_030151985.1 Caulobacteraceae bacterium
ATCGACGCGACGCTGCTGGCCCGGTCGCTGCGCGCCTACGCCGAGGCGCGGGGCGTCGTGCGCACCGAAGGCCGCATCGCGCGGGTGAACCTGAGGGCGCAGGACGGCTTCGTCGACAGCCTGACGCTGGCGAGCGGCCAAACGATCGAGGGCGACCTCTTCCTCGACTGCTCGGGCTTCCGGGGGCTGGTGATCGGCGAGGGGGGCCTGGGTGTTCCCTACGAGGACTGGACGCGGTTCCTGCCCTGCGACCGCGCGCTGGCCGTGCCTTCGGCCTCCACCGAGCCGCTGACGCCGCTGACCCGCGCCACCGCCTCCTCCGCCGGCTGGCGCTGGCGCATCCCGCTGCAGCACCGCACGGGCAACGGCTACGTCTACTGCAGCCGCTTCATCTCCGACGAGGACGCGCGCGCCGAGCTGCTCGCGGGGCTGGACGGCGAGCCCCTGGCCGAGCCCCGGCCGCTGCGCTTCACCACCGGCCGGCGCGACCGCTTCTGGGAGAAGAACTGCGTGGCGCTGGGCCTGGCCTCGGGCTTCATGGAGCCGCTGGAGTCCACCAGCCTGCACTTGGTGCAGTCGGGAATCGCGCGCCTGCTGCAGCTCCTGCCCGCGCAGGGCTTCCCCGAGGCGGAGATCGCCACCTACAATCGCCAGACCGTCTTCGAATACGAGCGCATCCGCGACTTCCTGGTGCTGCACTACAAGGCCAACGCCCGATCCGAGCCCTTCTGGGCCGCCGCCCGCGAGCTGCCCGTGTCCGACGACCTGGCCCGGAAGCTGGCGCTGTTCGAGGCCTCGGGCCGGGTCGCGCGGGACCACGACGAGCTCTTCACCGACGCCAGCTGGGCGCAGGTGATGCTGGGCCAGGGCGTCGAGCCCCGCGCCTTCCACCCCCTGGCCGAGGTGCCGACCGAGGCCGAGCTGCGCGAGTTCATGGCCTTCGTCCGCTCCGCGACCGAGCGCGAGGTGGCGTCCATGCCGACCCACGCGCAGTATGTCGCGCGCGCCTGCGCCGCCCCCGCCGTCGCGGCCTGACCGCCGCCCTCGCCACAGACCACACCAGAAGCGGCCCGCCGAAGGCCGCCGCCGACCGCCTCCAGGGAGAGTTCCAGTGATCGTCGACGCCGCAGCCTCCAGCTCCACCGACCCCGCGCCCCTGGCCGGGGAGACGGCGGGGGCGGACGCGCCGAAGGACCTGCAGTGGTTCGTCTTCGCCCTGTTCTTCACCTTCGGCGGCATCACCAGCCTGAACGACGTCATCATCCCCAAGCTGAAGTCGCTGTTCACGCTGAGCTACGGGCAGGCGCTGACGGTGCAGTCGGCGTTCTTCGCGGCGTACTTCATCGTCTCCATCCCCGCCGCCGCCCTGGTGCAGCGGATCGGCTACATGCGCAGCGCGGTGGTCGGCCTGCTCTGCATGACGGCCGGATGCCTGCTTTTCGTGCCCGCGTCGTCTTCGGCGCAGTTCGCCATGTTCCTCCTGGCGCTGTTCGTGCTCGCGTCAGGCATCACCATCGTTCAGGTGGTGTCGAACCCGCTGATCTCGATGCTGGGGCATCCGAGGACGGCCTCGGCGCGGCTGACCTTCGCCCAGGCGTTCAACTCGCTGGGCACCACCATCTTCCCCTACATCGGCTCGATCCTGATCCTGGGGGCGATCGCCGCCGTGGACCCGGCCAAGCTCACGGGGGCGGCGCTCGACGCCTTCCGCCACCAGGAGACGGGCGTGATCGTGCGCGCCTACCTGGGGCTGGCCGCCGCCCTGGCCGTCGTCGCCGCGGTGGTCTGGACGCGCCGCAACAGCCTGAAGGAGACGCCGGCCGACAAGGTGAACCCGCTGGCCGCCTTCACGCTGCTGGCCCGCCCGCGCTTCGCGTTCGGGGCGGCCTGCATCTTCCTCTACGTCGGCGCCGAGGTCTCGATCGGCTCGGTGATCGTCAACTACCTGATGCAGTCCAACGTGCTCGGTCTGGCCGCGGAGTCGGCGGGCAAGATGGTGCCCTTCTACTGGGGCGGCGCGATGGTGGGCCGCTTCATCGGCGCCTACGTCCTGCGGCTGGTCTCGCCGGGCAAGGTGCTGGCGGGCGTGGCGGCGATGGTGCTGCTGCTCCTGCTGACCGCCTCGCAGACGACGGGCGCGGTGTCCGGCTACGCGCTGCTGGCGATCGGCCTGTTCAACTCGATCATGTTCCCGACCATCTTCACGCTCGCCAGCGAGGGGCTGGGCAAGCGGACCGCCGAGGGCTCGGGGGTGATCTGCGTGGCGATCGTGGGCGGCGCGATCGTGCCGCCGCTCACCGGCCACATGGCCGACCTGACGGGCCTGCGCGTGGCGCTGGCCATCCCCGCGGTCTGCTATGCGATCATCCTGGCTTTCGGCTGGTACGCCCGCCGTTCCGCGGTGGCGGAGCCCGGCGCCGCGGTGGGGGCGCACTGAGGCGGGGCGGGTCGGAGCCCGCCTGGCGCCTCAGCGGCCGGTGAAGCCCGGCTTGCGCTTCTCCACGAAGGCGCCCATCCCCTCCTTCTGGTCCTCCAGCGCGAACAGGCTGTGGAACAGACGGCGCTCCAGCTTCACGCCCTGGGCGAGGGTGGTCTCGTAGGCGGCGTTGACCATCTCCTTGTTCATCATCACCGCCAGGGGAGCGGAGGCGGCGATCTTCCTCGCAGCCGCCATCGCCTCCTCGATCAGCGCGTCCGGCGCCACCACGCGGCTGACCAGGCCCGAGCGCTCGGCCTCGGCGGCGTCCATCATCCGGCCGGTCAGGATCATGTCCATGGCCTTGGACTTGCCGACGAAGCGGGTCAGGCGCTGGCTGCCGCCGATGCCGGGCGCGACGCCCAGGTTGATCTCGGGCTGGCCGAACTTGGCCGTCTCGGAGGCGATGATGAAGTCGCAGATCATCGCCAGCTCGCAGCCGCCGCCCAGCGCATAGCCCGAGACCGCCGCGATGATCGGCTTGCGGAAGGCCGCCACCCCGTCGTGGCCGGAGGCGAAGTAGTCCTCCCCGAACATGTCGGCGAAGCTCTTGGGCTGCATCTCCTTGATGTCGGCGCCGGCGGCGAAGGCCTTCTCCGAGCCGGTCAGCACGACGCAGCCGATCCCGGCGTCCGCCTCCAGCGTCTTCAACAGCGCGCCCAGCTCGCCCAGGAGCTCGGAGTTCAGGGCGTTCAGCGCCTGCGGGCGGTTCAGCCGCACCAGCGCCACGCCGTCGGCGCGCTCGACCAGGAGGGTGGCGTAGTCGTTCATGGGATCGTCCTCAGCGGGAAGAGCGCGGCGCCGGCGCGCCCTCGGGGGTGACCACGAACAGCGCCTCGGTCAGGACGCCGCCGCCCGCGCGGTGGGCGCCCACGCGCAGCACCAACCGCTCGCGGCCGCGGCGGTAGAGGTAGGGCGCGCCCAGCTGCCGACGCCAGCCCAGTGCGGCCAGCGCGCGGGCGTAGTAGGCCTGCACCTGCACGTCCGGCGCCCGCCCCAGGAGGCGCGTCTCCGCCAACCGCGCGCCGCGGGCCAGCGGCACGGTGAAGCCGGAGCCCGACTCCCACAGCCCCGGCATGACCGGCAGCTCGGGAAGGAGCCGCGAGCGGGCCTCCGCCACATGTCCCACCATGCCCGCCCGCACCGGGGCGGCCAGGGTCGTCGCCGCGAGCAGGAGCGTCGCGATCACGGGCCCGTCACCGCATAGCCGTCGCGCTTGAGCAGCGCCGGCACGCCCTCGGGCCCGACGAGGTGGCCGACGCCCACCACGACCACCGCGTCGTCGCGGCCCTTCAGCAGCGCTTCGATCTCGGGCTTCCACTTGGCGTTGCGGTCGGCCACCAGCCGCCGGAAGGCGCCCGGCGCGTTGCGGCGCAGGTCGTCCAGACCCTCGGCCTCGATGGCCTTGACGTCGCCCCGCGCCCAGGCGGCGGCCAGCTTGTCGAAGCTGTCCGGCTCCTGCTCGATCTCGCGCAGCGTCTCCTCCAGCGACTTCACCTGGTCGGCCTCGGACGCGCCGGAGAGCGCCGCGATCTGGTCGGAGACGGTCTCCAGCGCGCCCCGGGCGACGGCGGGGGCGGTGCGGGCGTCGATGGTCTTCTCCACGCCCAGGTCGGCGGTCGCGCCGCGCTTCTGGAAGTAGAGGATCGACAGCGTCACTTCCGCCAGCCAGGGACGCAGCCGCTCCAGCTGGTTCGGGTCGGCGCCTACCGAGAGCGCCACCCGCTGCAGGCGGGCCGCCGCGTCGGGCGACAGCATCGACGACAGGGTCCGCCCCTCCGGCAGGAGGCCTTGCGCCATGGCCTGGGTCGCGGCCGCCGACTGCGCGGCGGCGTCCAGCGGCACCTCGAACAGCAGCCGCTTCGCCCCGCCCAGCGCCCTGTCGAGCGCGGGCTCGGCCCAGACGGTCCGGTCGGAAAGCAGGTGCACCGACCCGAACAGCGTCACCGTCGCCCCGTGCGGCCCCCTTACCGTCCAGATCGGCGGCCGGGCGGCGGCGGCGGTCGCCAGGACCGAGCCGCCGAGGGCGAGACCGGCGAGCGCCGTCGTGGTCAGGTGGAGGAGGCGCGGCGTCATTTCCGAGGACCGTAGCGGCGCGACCGCGGCGGGAGAAGGGCGATGGCGGCGAGCCGCCTGCTGACCGAGCTCACGTCTGGCAGTGCGCGCAGGCGAAGGTGGAGCGGCCCGCCTGCACCGTGCGCGCGACGACGCCGCGGCAGCCTCGGGTCAGGCAGGGCTGGTCCTCGCGCCCGTAGACCCTGAAGGCGTGCTGGAAGTAGCCGAGGTCGCCCTCGGCGTTGCGGTAGTCGCGCAGCGTCGAGCCGCCCGCGGCGATCGCTTCCTCCAGCACCTGGCGGACGGCCACGACCAGCCGCTTCAGGCGCGGCAGGCGCAGGTCGCCGGCCGGGGTCTCGGGCGCGATCCTCGCGCGGTGCAGGGCCTCGCAGACGTAGATGTTGCCGAGCCCGGCGACGATCCGCTGGTCCAGCAGCGTCGCCTTCACGTTCTGGCGCTTGCCGGCGAAGGCCAGGACGAGGTGGGCGGCGTCGAAGGCGTCCGACAGGGGCTCGGGGCCGAGGCCCCCCAGCCAGCGGCCGCGCTCCACCTCGCCTGCGGGGGCGAGGTCCATGTAGCCGAAGCGGCGCGCGTCGTTGAAGGCGACGCGCGCGCCGCCGTCGGTGTCCAACACCACATGCTCGTGCTTCGGGTCGCCCCCCGCGGCATGGACGAACACGCCGGGCGTGGAGCTCCGCTCCCCTGCGGAGACGGTGAAGCGGCCGGTCATCCCCAGGTGCGTGATCCAGGTCTCGCCCGTGTCCAACCGGGCGAGCAGGTACTTCGCGCGCCGCTCCAGCGCCTCGACCCGGGCGCCCTCAAGCCGACGGGTGAAGTCGGGCGGTAGCGGGAAGCGCAGGTCCGGGCGGCGCGCCTGCACCCGCACGAGCCGCGCCCCCTCCAGCACGGGCCGCAGGCCGCGGCGGACGGTCTCGACCTCGGGAAGCTCGGGCATGGCCGCCACATAGGCCGCCGCGGCCGTATCCGCGAGC
>JASLDZ010000376.1 GCA_030151985.1 Caulobacteraceae bacterium
GCGGAGGCGGCGGTGGCGGCGGCCTGGTCGGCGGCGGTGTTCAGCTTGTCGACCAGCGGCCCGACCTTGGGCTTGACCTCCTTCACCATGGCGTCGACCTGGGCGAGGGTGGAGTTCAGGTGGTCGATCGACTGCATCACCTTGGGCGAGCCCGTGATCGCGGACAGGTTGGCGGTGATCCGCTTCACGTCCTGGCCGATCTGGGTGATCGGGATCTGCTGAACCTGGCTCAGGATGTCGTCCACCTTGCTGGTCAGGGCGGCGAGGTCGCCGGAGCTGGCGGCCGGGATCAGCGGGTAGGTCTGGCCGGGGACGAGGCCGCGCGCGAGGCTGCGGTCGGGGGCGAGCGCCAGGTCGACGACGCGGGCGCCCACGATGGGCGGGTTCTGACCGAGCCGCGCGCGGTAGCCCATGTGGATCAGCCGGCTGATGGCCGCGTCGGTCTTGGGCCGCCAGTCGCCGCCGCTGGGCCGGCTGCCGTCCACCAAGCCCAGCCGCCCCGGCTCGATGGCGAGGGTGACGGGGGTGAGCAGCACGCCCCGGTCCGGGTCGAACTTCAGCGAGCGGGCGCTCACCACGCCGATCTGGAACCCGCGCAGGCGCACGGGGGACCCGACGTCGAGGTCGCCGACGGGGTCGGTGAACAGCACGTCGTAGTACACCTGGTCGCCCTTGGGGGCGGACAGCGCATGCCCCCGGTCGAGGTAGAGCTGGAAGGCGTCGCCCGGCCGGCTGTGCGGCTGGCCCACCACCTCGGTGGGGGTGTCGAACTCCACTCCGCCCGCGATGGCGGCGTTGGCCGGGGCGATCTGGGTGGAGATGCCCGCGCTCGACAAGGAGAACTGCACCGCGCTCGCCTGGTAGAACAGCGTGCCCGGCCGCACGAAGCGGTCATAGGGCGCCAGCACGAAGATCTTCATGCGGAACTGCTGGGGATCGACCAGGTCCAGGTCGGAGACCTTCCCCACCTCCAGCCCGTGGTAGAAGACCGAGGCGCCCGGCCGGATGTTGCCCACCGTGTCGGCGGTCAGGAGGTAGGTCGAACCGGCCGTGCCCGGCACGACCTCCGGCGGCTTGGCGAGCCCCTCGAACCGGCGGGTCGGCGGGCCATCGCCGGGCGCCATGCCGATGCTGATCCCCGCCACCGCCGCCTTCAGGGTGGCGAGGTCCAGGCCCGCGCTCGCCCCCACCAGCCAGAACTTCGTGCCCTGCCGCAGCAGCGGCCGCGTCGAGGGGTCGAGGCGCAACGTCATGTCGACGCGCTTATGGTCGCGGTTCAGCGCCACCCGGGTGACGCGTCCCACCGCCAGGCCCTTGTAGACGACCGCCGTGTCGCCGGGCTTGGCGTCCGCCGCCTGGTCGAAGGTGACCACCACGTCCACGCCCCGGTGCGCCAGGGCCCCGAAGCCCAGGTAGGCGACGATCAGCAGCGCCGCGATCGGCAGGGCCCAGACCACGCCGGGCCAGCGGCCGCGCGTCTCGCGCGCGGGCGTGCGGGCGACGGCGGGCGGCGTCTCCGCGTCGTCGGTCATGCGGGCCGCCCCACGGGCGCGCGGGCGGCGGCGGCGTCCCACATCAGGCGCGGGTCGAAGGCGCGGGCGGCGATCATGGTCAGCACCACCACGGCGGTGAAGAAGGGCGCCGCCGGCTCGGCGCGGCCGTAGATCAGGGTGTTGTACTGCATCACCGGCACGAAGCAGGCGATCACGAAGGGATCGACCATCGACCAGCGGCCGATCTCCTCCACGATCCGGTACACCCGCGTCTTGGCCCGCAGCCGCCGCGGCGAGCGGCGCAGCACCGAGACCACGCACCAGCTCAGCCCCGCGAGCTTCAGGAAGGGGATGGCGAAGCTCGCCGTGAACACCAGCAGAGCCAGGCCGAACAGCCCCGCCTGCGCCAGGTCCTTCACCCCCTCCAGCACGTTGTATTGCACCGACTTCAGCCCGATCGGCAGGGTGGCGATCGCATAGACGTTGGCCGGGATGTAGAGCAGCACGCCGGCCGCCGTCAGCGCCGCCGCGCGCACGACCGCCTCCGGCTCCCGCGTCTCGAGGACCTGGCCGCAGCGCCCGCAGGGGCGGCCCTCGTGCGCGATCGGCTCCAGCCGGTTGCACGCGAGGCACGAGACCACCTCGGCGCGGCCCTGCGCGCCCGGCGCCTCGTCGGAGCCGATCAGCCGCCACACCGCCGCCTTGTCCAGCGTCGCGCGCACCAGGAGCGTCAGCACGCCCGCGGCGATGAAGCACTGGGCCCCCACGCCGACGTCCACCGCGATGGTGGCGTGCAGCCGCTCGTAGGAGACCCACAGGCCGAGCAGGAACACGTCCAGCATCGCCCACTGCTGCAGGCCGTTGGCGATCCGGAACGCGCGGCCCTGCCAGCGCGCGCGCCTCCCCAGCCGCAGGGAGCCCAGCACCGCCGTGAGCAGCCCGAAGCGCAGGAACGGCAGCACGATCACGAACAGCGCGATCACCACCGCGAGCGGCGCCCAGCCGTCGCCCCACATGGCCGCCGCGCTCGACCCCAGCCGGCTGTGCCGCGAGGCGCCCAGCACCGAGGTCGTCAGGAACGGCAGGAGGTTGGCGGGGAACAGCAGCAGGAAGGTCGACGCCGAGCAGGCCAGCGCCGCGTCCAGGCTGCGCCCCGTGGTGCGTTCGAGCTCCGAGCGGCAGTTCACGCACGACAGCACGCGGCCGCGACCCCCGGCGTCGGCCGGCGCGGCTTGCAGGGCGCCGCAGTCGGGGCAGCCGATCCCGGTCAAGCGCGTGCGGCGTCGGGCCGGAAGGAGATTGGGCGGAAGCGGTCCATCGGACAGCAAAGCTTCCGGACTTGCGAAAGTTCCCGCCCCGCGCGCATGGAGCCGCCGTGCCGCGCCTGATCTCCGTCGACGACCCGCTGGACCCCCGGCTGGAGCCGTTCCGCGCCATCAAGGAGCGCGACCTCGTGGGGCGCCGCGGCCTGTTCGTGGCCGAGGGCGAGGTGGTGGTCCGCACCCTGCTCTCTCCCGCCAGCCGCCACGGGGCCGAAGCGCTGCTGCTGGCGCCCGGCAAGGCGGCGCGGCTCGCCGACGCCCTGGCCGGGGCGCGGGGCGACCTACCGGTGTACGAGGCGCCGTTCGAGGTGCTGCAGGCGGTGGCGGGCTTCGACGTGCACCGGGGCGTCCTGGCGATCGGCGCGCGCGCGGCCGAGCCGGACGTGGCGGCCCTGCTGGCGGACGCGCCCTCGCCCGCGATCGCGGTCGGCGCGTTCGGCCTCTCCAACCACGACAACATGGGCGGGCTGTTCCGCAACGCCGCGGCCTTCGGCGCGGGCGCGGTTCTGCTGGACCCGACGAGCTGCGATCCGCTCTACCGCAAGGCGATCCGCGTCTCGACCGGGGCCGCGCTGCGGACACCCTTCGCGCGCCTGCCCTCGGAGGTGGCGGCGCTGGATGCGCTGGAGGCGGCGGGCTTCACGCTCCTGGCGCTGACGCCCGGCGGCGAGACGCGGCTGCGGGACCTGGAGCCGCCGCCCCGCGCGGCGGTGCTGTTCGGGGCGGAGGGCGCGGGCCTGCCGCCGCAGGTGCTGGCCCGCGCCCGCACCATCGCCATCCCGATGCCGGCGGGCTTCGACTCGCTGAACGTCGCCACCACCAGCGGCATCGTGCTCCACCAGCTGCGAGAGGGGCGGGGAAGCGCTTAGAGCTAGGGCCGCTCGGCGACGTCGGGCGTGTTCGCCTCCAGCTCCTCCAGCCACACGTCGGGCCTGGCGTCCGACGGCATGCGCCAGTCGCCCCGCGGCGAGAGAGAGCCGCCGCTGCTGATCTTGGGTCCGTTCGGCAGGGCCGAGCGCTTGAACTGGTTGGCGAAGAACCGCTTCAGGAACAGCGCCATCCATCGCTTGATCTCGGCGAGGTCGTAGGCGCGGCGGTCGGCGGCGGGGATGTCGGCGGGCCAGCGGCCGGCGGCCGCGTCGCCCCAGGCCGTCCAGGCCAGGTAGGCGATCTTCGACGGCGCCATGCCGAAGCGGGTCAGGTGGAAGAGGGTGAAGTCCTGCAGGGGATAGGGCCCGACCACCGCCTGCGTCGATTGCGGCCCGGCCTGCCCCTCGCCCTGCGGCACGAGCTCGGGGCTGATCTCGCTGGCGAGGATCGCGTGCAGGGTGTCGGCGGCCCCCGCGAACTCCGGCTCCCCCGCGGCGAAGCGGATCAGGTGCTGGATCAGCGTCTTGGAGACCGAGCCGTTGGGATTGTAGTGGCTCATCTGGTCGCCGACGCCGTAGGTGCACCAGCCCAACGCCAGCTCCGACAGGTCGCCGGTGCCGACCACCAGGCCGCCGTGCTGGTTGGCCAGGCGGAACAGGAAGTCGGTGCGCAGCCCCGCCTGCACGTTCTCGAACGTCACGTCGTAGACGGGCTCGCCCTGCGCATAGGGATGGCCCAGCTCCTTGAGCATCTGGAGCGCGGTCGGGCGGATGTCGATCTCGTGGCCGGTGACGCCCAGCGCCCGCATCAGAGCCCAGGCGTAGCCCTTGGACGTGTCGCCTGTGGCGAAGCCGGGCAGGGTGTAGGCGAGGATGTCCGATCGGGGGCGGCCCAGCGCGTCCATCGCACGGCAGGCGACGATCAGCGCCTCGGTGGAATCGAGGCCGCCCGAGACGCCGATCACCAGTTTCCCGAGCCCGGTGGCGCGCAGCCGCTGCGCCAGCCCCTGCACCTGGATGTTCCACGCCTCGTAGCAGGTCTCCCGCAGGGCCGCCTCGTCGTCGGGCACGTAGGGGAAGCGGGGAACGGCGCGGGCTAGCGCCAGCGGCTCTACGGGGGGCTGGAAGTCGAAGCCGACGATGCGGAAGGCGGGCGCGGTGACCGCCCCGTCGCCGAAGCTGCCCGTGCGGATGCGCTCGGCGCGGATGCGGCCGACGTCCACGTCGGCGTAGATGGCGCCCGGCAGAGGCGGAAAGCGCGGCGCCTCGGCCAGCAGCGCGCCCAGCTCGAACACGGCGGCGTGCCCGTCCCAGGCGAGGTCTGTAGTCGACTCGCCCGGACCGGCGGCGGAATAGGCGACGGCGGCCAAACAGCGGGCCGACTGCGCGCCGAACAGCTGGCGCCGCGTGCCCGCCTTGCCCAGCACGATGTTCGAGGCCGACAGGTTCACCAGCACCTGCGCCCCGGCCAGCGCCGCCTTGCCGCTGGGGGGCTCGGGGACCCAGCCGTCCTCGCAGACCTCCATATGGAAGCGGAAGGGGGCCTGACCCCGCGCGTCGAAGATCAGGTCGGTCCCGAACGGCGCGCGCCCGCCCGCCAGCGCGACCTCGCCCCCCGCGATCCCCAGCCCCGGCGCGAACCAGCGGCGTTCGTAGAACTCGCGGTAGTTGGGCAGATAGCTCTTGGGAACGACGCCCAGCACCCGCCCGGCGTGGATCGCCACCGCGCAGTTGAACAGCCGCCCGCTCCAGCGCAGCGGGGCGCCGACGCAGAGCACCGGGGTCAGCCGGCGCGACGCCTCCACCAGCCCCGCGAGCTCCGCCTCCACCCGGTCGAGCAGCGCGTCCTGCAGGTGGAGGTCGTCGACCGCGTAACCGCCGAGCCCCAGCTCCGGGAACACCATCAGCGCGGCGCCGGCCTCGTGCCCGGCTCGCGCCAGCCGCAGGGTCTCGGCGGCGTTGCCTCCGACGTCGGCGGGAGCGAGCGCCGGCGTCGCCACGCCGACCCGCACGAAACCGTGCGCATAGGGGCTCGCGAAGGGGAGGCTGCGATCGGCCATTCGCCTCTATAACTCACCTTGAGGAAAAGACGCGTTGACGACGCGGCGTCCGACGATCGGATAGACATGACGCAGGACGACGACCTGGAGACCGGCGAGATCGGCGACGTCCCCTCCGACGCGGGGACGCTGGAGCTGCGCCTGTCCAAAGCCGCGCCCCGCCTGGACAAGGCCCTGGCCGAGGCGGCGGGAGAGGCGCTGTCGCGCGGACGCCTCCAGGCGCTGATCGCGCAGGGCGCCGTCAGCCGGGACGGCGTGGCGCTGACGGACGCCTCGGCGAAGGCGGCGGCGGGCCTCTACCGGATCGTCCTGCCGGCCCCGGTCGCGGCGACGCCCCTCGCGCAGGCCATCCCGCTGGTCGTGCTGTACGAGGACGCCGAGCTGATCGTGATCGACAAGCCCGCCGGCATGGCCGCACACCCCGCGCCCGGCACGCCCGACGGCACCCTGGTGAACGCGCTCCTGGCGCACTGCGGAGCGAGCCTGTCGGGCATCGGCGGCGTGGCGCGGCCGGGGATCGTGCACCGGCTGGACAAGGACACCTCGGGCGTCATGGTCGCCGCCAAGACCGATCGGGCGCACCGGGGCCTCTCCGCCCTCTTCGCCGCCCACGACATCGAGCGGCGCTACGTGGCGCTGGTGCGCGGCGCGCCGGACCCCGTCCGCGGCGTGGTGGAGACGCGGATCGGCCGCTCGCCCCACGATCGCAAGAAGATGGCGGTGCTTCGGGGCGAAGCCGGACGCGAGGCGGTGACCCGCTACGCGGTGGAGGCGCGGTTCGGCCCTTCGGCGAAGCCGCTCGCCGCGCGGGTGCTCTGCACGCTGGAGACCGGCCGCACCCACCAGATCCGCGTGCACATGGCGCACAAGGGCTCCCCCGTGCTCGGAGACCCGCTCTACGGCTCCGGCTCGCCTGCGGGCGCGGTGCGCGAGGCGATGGCCGCGGCGCGCTTGGCGCGCCAGGCGCTGCACGCGGCGGTGCTGGGCTTCGTCCACCCGGTCACCGGCGAAGCGCTGCGGTTCGAGACCGCGCCCCCCGCCGACATGGCCGCGCTGGAGGCGTCGCTCCGCCGCCTCGGCTGATCGCCCGCCGAACACGTCCGGGAAAAACCGAGCTCCGGAGTCGGAAATTTTGGCGCCGCAGACGCGAAAAGACTTAAACGGGCCGCAACCCGGGGCTATATGGTCTTGTTGCAGACGACACGAGGACGCCGCACTCCCACGACCCCACTAGCCCCATGCGCGAAGGCCGATCGGTCGGAGCGCTTCGGACGGCGAGGCCGGGCGACGCCCCCCGAGGTGGTCTTTGAACCCAGGGGATGCAAGACAGTATGGCCGTAAATGCGCTCGCGATGGTCTCTCCCGAGGGCGGGCTCTCCCGCTACCTCACCGAGATCCGCAAGTTTCCGATGCTCACCAAGGACGAGGAGTACATGCTCGCCAAGCGCTGGCGCGAGCATGA
>JASLDZ010000013.1 GCA_030151985.1 Caulobacteraceae bacterium
ACGGGGCCGAACAGCGCGTCGAACAGCGCCACGGAGGCGGCGACGTCGTAGCGGGGCAGCCGCCCCTCGGTCTCGAACGGCTTGCGAAGCGTGGTGACGGCGGTCTCGGCGGCGGCCGAGCCCAGCGGGATGCGGTAGGCCTTGGCGCCGTCCGGCCCGACCGCCACCCCGTAGCCGCCCTGGTCGAGCAGCACGATCTTCACGAACAGCTCGCCGGGCTTCAGCTTGCCCTGCAGCGTCTTCAGCGAGACCTCGGTGGTGACGAGCTGGCCGTAGCGCGGGTCGGCCGCGGCCACCTTCTGCTCCAGCGCCTGCGCCTGCTCGGTCAAGGTCTTCAGCGCCGCCTCGTCGGCGCTGCGGATCGCGGGCGTGTAGGCGTTCTGCGCCTGCAGCTGGGCGATCTCGCCCTCCTTCAGCCGCACCTGCCGGCGGGTGTCCTCCAGCGCGCGGATCAGGCCGGCGGAGGCGGAGTCCGACTGGTTCAGCCGGGCGGAGAGTCGCGCGATGGTGTCGGCGGTCGCCTCGCTGCCCAGGCTCTCGGCGGCGGCCAGGAAACGGTCGGCGTAGTCGTCGGCGTGCGCCGGGTCCTGGTCGATCCGCGTCAGCAGCAGGCTGAAGTAGGCGTCCGCCGAGTCCGCCGAGGCGCCCAGCGAGCCGCGCGTGGCCTTGAACAGCGCGATGGCCTGGGCGAAGTCGCGCAGCGCCGCCGCCTGGTCGCCAGCCAAGGATTCGGCGCGGGCCAGCTCCATCACGAGGTAGGCCTCGGCGGGAGAGCCGGCCTGGCGCTGGCGCAGCTGGATCAGCGCCTGCGCCAGCCGGGCGCGGGCGTCGCTGGCGCGGCCGCCGCTCTGCTCGGCGCGGGCCAGCTCCGACTCGACCTGCACCCGCAGCCACACCGCGATGCGGCTGAGCGTCGGGTCGGCCAGGATGGCGCGGGCGCGCTCGAGGTCGGCGCGAGCCCCGGCCGCGTCGTCGGTCGACTCCTTGGCGGTGGCTTCAGTGAGGTAGGTCTGGGCGATCTGCACGCGGGTGCGCGCGCCCGGATCGAGCGTGCTGGTGGCGAAGGCGGCGCGCGAGCGCAGGGCGGAGGCGAGCTGCGGCCCCACCACCAGGGCGCCGTTCGCGTCCTTCACCAGCTGCGGCCGCTCGCCCCGCTCGGACAGGGGCTGCAGGCTCGCGAAGATGCGCCGCGCCTCCTGCGCGGCGTCGATCGCCTCCTTGAACCGCTTCTGGTTGCGCAGGTGCAACGCCTGGTAGCTCAGGTATTCGCCGCGCAGCGCCGTGTCGCCGCCCGACAGCCCCTTGGCCTGCGCGAACAGGGCGTCCGCGCGGGTGAAGCGGCCGAGGTTGGAGGTGTTCAGCGCCCAGTTCAGGTAGGCCTCGGCCCGGATGGAGGTCGGGGCGGCGGCGTTCTGGGCCAGGGCGGCGAAGTCGGTCTCCGCGTCGGCGAAGCGCCAGGCGAGGTTTCGGTTGTAGCCGCGCTCCCGCAGGTTCTCGGGCGCGGCGGCGGCGGCCTCGGTGGCGGCGGCGAGGCCGCCCTCCGCGCCCGCCTGCCCGCCGGCGGAGGCGGCCAGCGTCTCGGTGGCCTTGGGCGGCTTGGCGGCGCCGGCGACCACGCGCAAGCCGGTCTCCAGCACGTCGGCGAGGTTGGCGAAGCCCTCGGACGCCACCGAGGCCCCGTGACCCGCGCCGGAGTAGGCGACGTAGGCGACCTTGGCGGCGAAGGCCTTGCAGCTCGCCCGCCGGGCGCCCGCGACGCCGGGGATCGCGGCCGCGACCGGCGGCTCGCATTGCGCGCGCGAGGCGAGGGCGGTGGTCCACAGCCCCTGCGGGCCGAGCGCCTGACCGCCCTTGTAGCCGTAGGCGTAGAGGTGGCCGAGGGCGGCGTCCCAGCCCCGGCAGCGCACGTCCCAGGCGCGGGCGCCGCGCATCTGGGCGGCGGGGTCGTCGTCGTTGCGCACCGCCTCGCACACCGCGCCGCTCTGGCCGCTGACGCCCAGAGGGAAGCGTTCCGGCGCCGGCGCGGCCCGGACCGAGGCGGCCGCCAGGAGGACGCCGGCGAACCCGAGGAGCGCGCTGGGAAGGAGGCGGCGGCTCATTTGCAGTCACGCCCCTTGCCGGGGACGCAGGAGGGCGACGGCGAGCGCCAGATCTCCTCGTTGCCGGCCCCGGTGATGGTGGGATCGTCGATCGCGGGCGGGTCCTCCGAGGCGATCTGCACGCCCTCGACCAGCTTGTTGATGCGGATGTCGACGATGGTGTTGGGCAAGGGGGTGCAGGTGCCCGCCGTGCCGATGGTGCAGCCGTTGATCCGGTAGGCGTCCGACCGGGTCAGGCCGCTCGTGTCCACCGCCGGCGAGGCCGCCGACACCTGCCGGTTCAGGAGCGTGCCGGCGCTGTTCACGAAGCTGATCGACAGGTCGATCAGCGCCGGGATCAGGCTACCCGAGGCCGAGGGCCCGCCCACGCGCCCGAGCGTCAGCACGAACGGCGCCTTGTCGGGGTTGGTGAGCAGGATCCCGCCCTGCTGCCCGCTCGCGCCGGTGTTCTGCTGCACCACGTAGCCGTCAGACCGCAGCGTCAGCGTGCCGGCGGTGATGATGTTGCGGTTCAGGTCGGCGATCGCCGGCTGCACCCCGATGGGAAGGCCGCGGGTGATGTTGATCGCGGTGATGGCGTTGGCGCCGTCGGCGGTCTCCACCCCGGTGAC
>JASLDZ010000030.1 GCA_030151985.1 Caulobacteraceae bacterium
GGCGGCGAAGGGCTCGGCGGAGCGCAGCACGAGCCGCAGGTTCGCCGCCAGCGCCCGGCCCCGCTCCCCGTGCGCCAGGAAGGCTGCGGCGCGGGCCTTGGCGCGCGGATCGTCCAGCAGCCAGGCGGAGGCGACCGGCCCTAGCAGGTAGCTGGAGTCGATCATCTTGTAGTCGTAGACGGGCGCGTCCGAGCGCGTGCCGTCCTTCTTCATGTGGTCGAGCACGGCGAACTCGCCGATGTCCTCCTCGTGCGCCACCTCGCCCGTGGGCGACAACCGCTCGAGCACCGCCGAAAGCCCCGTCTCCACCGCCTGCGGCGTCAGCGCGGGCATGAGCAGGCGGAGCGACATCAGCGTGTCGCGCCCGAAGTAGGTGTTGAACCGCCAGGAGCCGGCCTCGAACTTCTCGCGATAGCTCGGAACGTCAGGGCGTTGCGCGCGGCGGGGTCCGCGGCGGCTCGCGCGTTGAGGAGGCCGCCTTGGGGGAAGGGCGTCAGCGGCGTCTCGCCGGAGAGCGCTGTGATGCGCAGCCCGATCCGCCCGTCCGCCCCGGCCGTGAACCGGCCGTCCTTCAGCGCGCCGTGGGTCACCTGCACCGAAAGCGCATAGCCCGCCGCCCCGTCCAGCCGGTCGCGCCGCCAGCTCACCGTGTCGCCGCTCACGACGGGGGCGATGTCCACCTCCGCCGGCGCCTTGCCGAGCGCCTGGTAGTCGCGCAGCACGCGCACGCTGGAGAGCACCGCCTTGTCGATCGCGAGCGAGGGCGCGGCCACGGACGCCTCGGCGACCACGCCGTAGAGCGGGCGCTTGCGCGCATCGTCGCGCACCGAGGGCTTCGGAGGCGCCGTCAGCGTCCAGGCGACGTCCCGGTCCTGCGTCCTGAACCACAGCCCGACGCCGCTGTTGCCGGCCGGGAAGGCCACGAGGATCCGCGGCGTCCTGCCGGAGCGCAGCAGGAGGTGGGCGGCGACGGGGCCCTCCTGCACGAAGGCGTTCTCGTTCAGGCCTTCCTTCACCTGGTAGCTGAGCCGGCCCTGCGCGGCGGCGGGCAGGGCCAGGAGCCCGGCGGCGGCGGTCGCCAGGACCGCGCGGGTCAGCGGCATGGACGTGAAACTCCGGATGCGGGCGCGCATGCTCACGCCGCCAAGGCGGGCGCGGCGCGGTGCTCGCGGATGAACTGTTCGTGGGTGGGCATCCGCTGCGTCGCGGCCGCGATGGACGTCTTCACATGCGCGAGGTGGGCGCGGTTGTCGGCGTCGCTGAAGACGTCGACCAGCGGGTTGTAGTCGCGCGGCTCGATCCCCTGCCCCATCAGCACCGCGAACCAGCTGGCGTCGCGGAACAGCTCGTCGGTGCCGATCACGACGCGGCCGGTGCTGCGGAAGTGCTCCTCGCGGCGCACCAGCGTCTCGGGCAGCGCCATGTGGCGGCAGTGCTCCCACAGGGGCTGCGGCCGGCCCTCGGTGGCGTGGTAGTGGAGCACGAGGAAGTCGCGGATCGTCTCGTACTCGTCCGACAGCAGGCGGTTGTACTGCTCCGACACCAGCGGCTCGCAGTCCTTGGCCGGGAAGAGCGCCAGGAGCTTGGCGATCCCGCTCTGGATCAGGTGGATGGAGGTGGACTCCAGCGGCTCGAGGAAGCCGGACGAGAGGCCGATCGCCACGACGTTCTTCTTCCACGCCTCGCGCCGGCGGCCGGTCTGGAAGCGGATCGGCCGCGGGTCGGCGAGCGCCTTCCCCTCAAGCTTGGAGAGCAGCGTCGCGGCCGCCTCGTCGTCGCCGATGAACTGGCTCGAATAGACGTAGCCGTTGCCCGTGCGGTGCTGCAGCGGGATGCGCCAGCGCCAGCCGGCGTCGTCCGCCGTGGAGCGGGTGTAGGGCGCGGGCGGCCCGACGTTCTCGCTCGGCACGGCCATGGCCCGGTCGCACGGCAGCCATGGCGACCAGTCCTCGTAGGGGACGCCCAGCGTCTGGCCGATCAGCATCGCGCGCATGCCGGAGCAGTCGACGAAGAGGTCGCCCTCCAGCCGGTCGCCGCGCTCGGTGACCAGCGCGGTGACGAAGCCGGTCTCGGGATGCTGCTCGATCCGGGCGACCTTGCCCTCCACCCGCCTGACGCCGCGCGGCTCGGACAGCGTGCGCAGGAAGCGCGCGTAGAGCGAGGCGTCGAAGTGGAAGGCGTAGCCCAGGGTGTTCAGCCACGAGCGCGGGTCGTCGCTCGGCGGCAGGAAGCGGCCGGCCAGCGCCGCCTGGGTGGACAGCGAGAATTCCTCGAAGCTGTCGGTCAGCCCCGCGAGCCTCGCCCGGATGAAACGGTGCTGGAACATCACCCCGTCGGGCGGCGCGCCATAGCGGCCGAAGGGGTGGAAGTAGCGGTGGCCGGGCCGCGTCCAGTCGCGGAACTCGATGCCCAGCTTGTAGCTGGCCTGGGTGGCCCGCATGAACTCGGCCTCGTCCAGGCCGACCAGCTGGTTGAACCAGTGGATGGTGGGGATGGTCGCCTCGCCCACGCCGATGATGCCGATCTCGTCGGACTCGACCAGCGTGATGTCGAACAGGCGGTTCTCGCCAGCCTTGGCCAGGGCGGCTGCGGTCATCCAGCCGGCCGTGCCGCCGCCCAGAATGACGATCTTGCGGATGCGTCGGTCGCTCATGGTGCGAAGCCTACAATTATCCACGGCCGGCGAAGAGGCCGCGACCACCCGCCGCCGCACGAAACTCAAGGAAGCGGGGGAGCCGCGCGCCCGCGAAGGCGCGCGGCTCCCCCAGTCGGGGAAGTCCTAGAAGCGGTACGAGAGCGCGAACGAGGCGTTCGTGCCGATGATGCCGCGTCCGTAGAAGTAGCCGGCCACCACCTGCTGGGTGAAGCCGTTGCGCGGGTTGCCCTCGGTCAGCCCGACCTCGTCGTTCACGTTCTCGATGTTGACGTTCAGCGTCAGGCGCTGGGTCAGGTTGATCACCGCGCCCAGCGACAGCACGCCGTAGTCGGGCAGCGCGATGCCGTTGCCCGGATCGACGAACACCGAGCCCGTGTACTCGTAGCGCGCGAACACGAAGCCCAGGTTGTTCGGCAGGTCGTACTGCGGCGCGATCACCGCCAGCCACTGCGGCGTGTGGGCGGTGGTCTTGCCGCTGTAGAAGTCCGACACCGTCGACGAGGTGATCCCGCCCGTGTTGTTGGTCGTACCCAGGCTGACGTTCGAGAACGACGAGTCCTGGTAGGTCATCTGGCCGTGGATCGAGAAGGCGTGCAGCCACGGGTAGGCCGCGAAGTCCGGACGGTAGGTCGCGTCCACGTCGACCCCGTTGGTGATGGAGTCGGCGAAGAAGGCGAGGTTCAGGTTGGCGTTGTCGGGATCGACGCCGCCGCCGAACTGCTGGTTGTTGAACTCGGTGCGGAAGCCGCGGATCGTCGCCAGGAGGCCGTAGCCGCCGTAGGTGAAGCCGCCCTCGTACAGCTTCAGCTCCGTCGGGTCCGGGTTGGTCCCGTTGGTCTGGTAGCTGTCCGCGTAGCGGGCGTAAACCGAGAACGCCGGCGTGAGCGTGTAGTTGGCGCCGATCGTCCAGTTGACGGGGTCTTCCGAGCCCTCGCCGTAGCCATAGGTGCCGTTGAAGGCGTTCGGGTTGACCTGGACGATGCCGCCCGTGCCCGCCGGAACCAGCGTCGAGGTCGAGTTGCCGCCCTTGGAGGCGTCGCGCTCGTGCTCGTAGCGCAGGCCCACGTCGATGTGCAGGCGCTCGG
>JASLDZ010000046.1 GCA_030151985.1 Caulobacteraceae bacterium
CTCGTCGACGACGCGGGGGAGATCACCGCCCATCGGACGCGGGCGGCGTCCGCCGAGGCCGCCAACCAAGTCGAGACCGCCGCCCCCGTTGTGGTGCGTGGCGCGCGCGTGGGGGAGGTCCGGCTGTGGGGCGCGCCCGACCGGCTCTCGGCGATCCTGTCGCACTACCTGGCCGTCTGCGGCGCGCTGTTCTTCGCCGCCACCGGCATCGCGCTCTTCATCGGGCGGCTCCTCGCCCGGCGGGTGACCGAGCCCGTGCAGAAGCTGGCGGAGGTGATGGCCGGCGTACGCAGCGCCGAGCATTTCGGCGTGCGCGTGCCGCCCGGCCCCCGCGACGAGGTTGGTCGGCTGAGCGAGAGCTTCAACGCGCTCCTCGCCCGGCTGGAGGCCAACGACGGGGCGCTGCGGCTTTCGCTGAGCGAACTCACCGCCGCCCGCGACGCCGCCGAGGCGGCCAACCTGATGAAGAGCCGCTTCCTGGCCAACATGAGTCACGAGATCCGCACGCCCCTGAACGGGGTGCTGGCGATGACGCAGGTCATCGCGCTGGGCGAGCTGGACGCCGACCAGCGCGCCCGGCTGGAGGTGGTGCACGAGAGCGGCCAGGCGCTGCTGGCGATCCTCAACGACGTGCTCGACGTGTCGAAGATCGAGGCGGGCCGGCTGGAGCTCGAGATCGCCGACATCGACGCGGCCGCCGTGGTGCGCGGCGCCTGCGAAGCCTTCGCCGCGGTGTTCGTCGACAAGAGCCTGGCGCTCAAGGTCGAGATCGCGCCGGAGTGCGAGGGCCTGCGTCGGGGCGACGGGGTGAGGCTGCGCCAGATCGCGGTCAACCTCGTCTCCAACGCGGTCAAGTTCACCGCCTCAGGCGGGGTGCGCGTCAGCCTCAAGGGCATGGGGGAGGGAGGCCGCGAGGGGCTGGAGCTGGAGGTCCGCGACACGGGGGTCGGCATCGCCTCCGAGCTGATGCCCGACCTGTTCGACGTCTTCACCCAGGGGGACAGCTCCACCACCCGGCGCTTCGGCGGCACGGGGCTGGGGCTGGCGATCTGCCGCGAGCTGGTGGGTCTGATGGGCGGCTCCATCGACGTGGAGAGCCGCCCCGGCGAAGGCGCCTGCTTCCGCGTCCGCGCGCCCCTGCCCGCGGTCGAAGCCGTCCCTGCCATCGCGCAGCCGCCCGCGGCCGCCGTCGAGCCCGCGACGCTCCCGGTCCCCACCGCGCAGCCTGATCCGTCGCCCGCACGCGACGGCGGCCTGCGGGTGCTGGCGGCGGAGGACAACGCCACCAACCGGCTGGTGCTGACCACGGTGATGCAGGTCTTCGGCGTCGCGCTCGAGATCGTCGAGGACGGCGCGCAGGCGGTTGAGGCCTGGCGAACGGGCGACTTCGACCTGATCCTCATGGACATCCAGATGCCGGTGATGGACGGCGTCGCCGCCACCCGCGCGATCCGCTCGGCCGAGGCGGCGGAGGGCCGGCTGCGCACGCCGATCGTGGCGCTCTCGGCCAACGCCATGACCCACCAGGTCCGCGACTACCTGGCCGCCGGCATGGACGCGCACGTGCCCAAGCCGATCGAGATCGCCCGCCTGCAGACGGTGCTGGAGGAGGTGCTCGCCGCGCCGGGAGAGCGGGCGGCCGCCTAGGGCAGTCGTCCCGCCGCGCCCACGACCGTGGTGTCGCTGTCGCGGAAGCCCATCAGGTTCGCCGGCTTGGAGGCGATGGCCGTGCCCTCTGGCCAGCCGTCCCGCGTCTCGAACGCCTGCGCCTCCAGCGGCCCTGCCGCCATGTCGAGGACGACCCCTTCCGGCGGCGGCGCGTCGAAGGCGACGAGCGCCCACTGGCCGGGCGTCCCGCGCATGCGGCTCGGCCGCCCCTGCACGCGCACGTCGGAGATCGCGCCCGGCGAGCGCAGGAAGATCCGCAGCGTCCGCCCGCCGCCCGTGGGCTGCACGGTCAGCCGCGCGCGGCCGCGCTCGCGAACCAAGGTGAGGCGCGGAGGCGGCAAGGGAACGGGCGCGGCCGGGGCGGTCCACACGGGATAGGGGAAGAGCGGCTCCAGCCGTTCCCGCCCCGGCGCGGCGCCGCCCGGGGCGAGGACGCCGCGCGACCAGGCGTCGAGCCGGGGCATGGGTGAGATGCGGCGCGACACGCCCGAGGCGTCGACCAGGTGCAGCGCCTGGGTGAGGCCCGGCCGGGCGGCCGTCGGCAGGGCGTGCGCCCCCGCCCAGACCACCGCCGCGCCCGCGACCAGCGCCCCGACCGCCGCCGTCCGGCCGGCGCGCCTAGCGACCGAGGCGTAGGCGAGCGGCGCGAAGGCGGGCAGCAGGAGCAGGACGAACAGCGCCATGACTTCCGGCGTCGCCGGCCCGATGGCGGTGAACAGCGCCTCCGCGATCGCGCCGAGCTGCGCCGTCAGCGCCACGGCCATCGCCCCCGTCGCCGCGAAGGCGAAGACGCGGCCTCCTCGGGGGGCGAAGGCGCAGAGCGCCGCGGCCAGCGCCGCGCCCAGCAGGGGCCACTGCGCCAAGGGAGCCGTCAGGGGCGCGACCGCCTGCAGCGCCGTCGCCGCCACGAGCAGCAGGACGCCCGCGCCGATCCAGCCTCCGAAGGGCGTCACAGGCCTGCGCCGGAGCGCCGCCAGCCCCAGCCCGACCGCCAGCGCAAGGCCCCAGGTGATCGGGTCGAACCCTTTGAGGAGGCTCGCCAGCGCCAGCAGCAGCCCGACGACGGCGAGCCGCACCGCGCCTCGCCCCGTGGCGGCGGCCGCGACGACCGACAGCCCCGCGCCAACCGCCAGCAGGCTCGCGCCCACGAACAGCCGCTCGAACACGCGGTAGAGGGCGTAGCCGGAGACGTAGCCGCCCCCGCCCAGCGCCCGCCCCGAGACGTGCAGGACCAGCGCGGCGGCCAGGGTCGCGGTCGCCGCCGCCAGCGCGCCCCGCGCCACGCCCCATCCCGTCGGCCGCCCCTCCCCGCCCCCGCGCCGAGCGCCGAGGAAGGCGGCCAGCAGCAGCCCCGCGCTCGCGGCGACCAGCGCCCAGCCCCAGGCGGGCGCGTAGGCGACGACGCCCTGGCCCAGCACGTCGAAGTAGGCGAGGTCGGTCGTGCGGGCGGGCAGGCGCGGCGCGTCCGCCAGCGCCAGCGCCGCGGGCGCCGCCTGGTCGCCCATGTGCTGCAGGCTCTGCTGCGACAGGTGGTCGGGGGTCGAGAGCGGCGTATGGTAGGCGAGCTGGTCGCCCGTGAAGGCGAAGTTCAGCCCCGGCAGCCCGCGCCGGTAGACGTGGGTGAAGTCGGTGTCGTTCGGCAGCAGGTGGTAGAGGAACCCCGTCAGCGAGTTGGCGAACGGCGCCCGCGCATGCGCCGCGTAGAGCCGGATCGTCTCCGCAGCGCCCGGCCCGGTCTCGAACATGGACGCCCGACCGGCGTCGCCGCGCGCCTCCAGGTTGATCACCGCGCCCACGCGGGGTGCCCAGGCGTCCTCGCGGAAGAAGGCGTCGGCGCCCAGGAGGCCCGACTCCTCCCCGTCGGTCAGCAGCACGATCACGTCGCGGGCATGCGGGCCCGCCGCCTTCAGCAGGCGCGCGATCTCCAGCACCGAGGCCACGCCCGCGCCGTCGTCGGCGGCGCCCGGCGAGTTGGGCACGCTGTCGTAGTGGGCCATGAGGAGCAGCGCCGGCGCCGTCCGGTCCCGCCCCGGGACCACGCCCGCAAGGTTGCGCACCCGCCCCGCCGCCAGCACGTCGGGCGCCCACTTGGCGAGGTCGACGCCCACGCCCTCGCGCACCTGCGGAGCGAGCCCCAGCGCCGCCATCCGCGCGAGGAGCGCCGCCCTGACCCGCTCCTCCCCCGCCGAGCCGATCGGATGCGGCTCGCCCCCCACCAGCCGCACGTCGGCCATGGCGCGTCCGGCGGAGAAGGCGCTGGCCGGAGCGTCCGGGGGGAGCGGATCGCGCATGCGAACGGCCAGGGCGGCGAGCGCCACCCCCAGCGCCAGGCACAGCCAGACCCCCCAGGCGCGCAGCACGCCCGTCGCTCCGCGCGCTACATCCGCCGCCGCAGGGGGGCGAGGTCGGGGAAGGTCGGCTCGCGCTTCTGCATCCGCGCCTGCAACGCCTCCATCATGTGCTCGGAGGAGAGCATGCCGGTCTGCCAGGTGGCGATGTAGTCGAGCGCGTCGGCGGTGGCGTGGTCGCGGGCATAGCCGATCATGCGCTTGGAGCCCGTCACCGCCACCGGAGCCTTGGAGGCGATCTCCCGCGCGGCGGCGAGTGCGTGCTCCACCACCGCCTCGTGCGTCTCCAGCACCGCGTTCACCAGTCCCAGCCGCAGCGCCTCGGCGGCGGGCAGGCGGCGGCCGGTGTAGGCGAGCTCACGCACCATCCCGTCCGGCATCAGCTTGCACAGGCGCGGGAAGGTGCCGACGTCGGCGGTCATGCCGATGTTGATCTCCTGGATCTGGAAGAAGGCGTCGGCCGAGGCGTAGCGGATGTCGCAGGCGGAGGTGAAGTCGACCGCGCCGCCGATGCAGCCGCCCTGGATCGCCGCGATCACCGGGAAGCGCGCCCGCTCCAGCACGCTGAACGTCTCCTGTAGGTGCAGGACGTGGTGACGGAAGGCCTCCATCAGCGTGGCGCGGTCGCCGCCGCCCGCCACCTGCGCCGTGATCCCCTCCCCGTCGGTGAAGACCGAGAGGTCCATGCCGGCGGAGAAGTGCTTGCCGGTGGACGAGATCACCAGCACCCGGCAGCGGGCGTGGTCGTCCAGGTCCTGCACCAGCGCGGGAAGCTCGTTCCAGAAGGCGCGGTTCATCGCGTTCAGCACGTCCGGCCGGTTCAGCTTGAGGTGCGCGACGCCGCCCTCGATGGCGAGCGCGAAGCAGGTGGAGGCGGGCGGCGCCTCGGCGGCGGAGGTCGCGGTGACGGCGTTCATGGCGGGCTCCCTGTCGGGCGCACGATAGGCCGCCGGGCGGGCGAGGGAAGCCTGACGCGGCGTCAGCGTTGCGCGGCGGGGCGCGGCGCCCCTATGCACGCGCAGGTCCGCCGGAGCCCCGATGCCGTCCCAGCCGCCGCCGGAGCCCCGCCGAACCACCGTGCGCCTGCCGGACGGCGAGATGGCGATGCTCGACTTCGGCGACCCGAGGCGGGCGGTGGACGTGGTGTTCGCCCACGCCAACGGCTTCAACGCCATGACCTACCGCTCCATCCTGCAGCCCCTCGGTTCCGAGCTGCGGGTGCTGGCGGTGGATCTGCGGGGGCACGGCGCCTCCACCCTGCCGACCGATCCGCGCCGCCACCGGAGCTGGGACGTCTACGCCCGCGACCTCGGCGTGCTGCTGGCGGGGATCGAGGCGCGGCGGCCGCCCGTGCTCGCCGGCCACTCCATGGGCGCGACCTCCATGCTGCTGGCCGCCGCCCGCCAGCCTGGACGCGCGCGACGGCTGGTGCTGTTCGAGCCCGTGCTGCTGCCCCGCTTCGCCGTCCTCTACGGCAAGCTGCCGTGGGCGGCGACCGTGCTGCGCCGCCGCTTCGCGCTCGCACGGCAGGCCGACGCCCGGCGCGCCGTGTTCGACAGCCGGGAGGCGGCGCGGGCGGCCTATGCCGGACGGGGGGCCTTCAGGAGCTGGCCTCCCGAGACGCTCGCCGACTATGTCGAAGGCGGCTTCCGCGACCGCGACGACGGGAGGGTCGAGCTCGCCTGCGCCCCGGCTTGGGAGGCCGCGAACTTCGCCGCGCAGGGCCACGATCCGTACCCCGCGCTGGCGCGGGTGGGCCTGCCGGTGATCATCCTGAAGGCCGAGCACGGTTCGACCTGCCGCGCCGACCCGGCCTTCCTCAAGCGCTACGCCAAGGTGAAGACCGTGCCGGGCTCCAGCCACTTCCTGCCCATGGAGCGGCCCGACGTGGTGCGCCAGTTCCTGCTCGACGCGGTGCAGGCGCCCTGAAGGGAAGGGCGTGGTCGGCCGCCGTCAGAAGTCGACGGCGATCCCCTTCCGCTCCCAGTCGCCGAAGCGGGTCGGCTCCGGCCCGGGTGGGCCGCCCTGTTCGGGAGGAAGGGAGCGGGCGGCCTCGGCGGCGGCGCGGCGCTGGGCGGCCTCTTCCAGCGCGCGGCGCGCGGCGGGCGTCAGCGCTTGGCCGGGCGCGGCGCCCTCGGGAAGCGGCTCGCCCTCGTCCGCCACGGCTCAGTAGGCCTCGTCGTCCGCCGCGGCCGACTGCAGCTCGTCGGCGGGCCGCAGCGTCGGGCCCTCGGGCGCGATGCCGGCCTTGGCGTCGTCCTTCGCCTTCTTCTCGGCGGCCACGCGCACGATGGCGTCCAGCTCCATCTGGCTGACGAGGCCCAGGGTGACCGGGTCGGTCGGCTTGATGTTGGCCGCGTTCCAGTGGCCGCGCGTGCGGATCGCCTCGATCGTGGCCTTGGTGGTGCCGAGGAGCTTGGAGATCTGCGGGTCGGTGACCTCGGGGTGGTTCTTGATGAACCAGGCGATGGCGTCCGGGCGGTCCTGCCGGCGGGAGACCGGCGTATAGCGCGGCGCCTTCTTCTGGGGCTTCAGCAGCTCGGCGTGGCGGCTGGCCTGGGCGACCATGCGGTAGGCGGGGTCCTTGGCGGCCTTGTCCAGCTCCTCGCGGGTCAGCTGGCCGTTGGCGATGGGGTCGGCGCCGCGGATGTCGCGCGCCACCTCGCCGTCGGCGATGCCGTTGACCTCGAGCGGATGCAGCCCGCAGAAGGCGCCGATCTGCTCGAAGGTGAGCGAGGTGTTGTCGACGAGCCAGACGGCGGTGGCCTTGGGGTACAGGATCTCGGTCATCGTGAGGGGCGGTCCCTGGCGTTCTTGTCGGCGCCGCGCCGGCCGCCTTCGCCTCATCGAAGCGGAGCGGCCGAAACGGCGGCGCCCGGCCTCTCGGCCGGGCGGTCATCCGGGCACTATATAGTCGGCCGCCCCAGGAACGGAACGGAATTCGTGACGCCACGCCCACTCCTCGCCCTCTGCGCCGCGGCGGTGACGCTGTCGGGCTGCGCGAGCGTTCCCCGCTACTCCGCCGCGCAGGACGTGCACGCCTTCCTGCTGGCGGTGCGCGACGGGGACCGGGCGCGCTTCGAGGCGCACCTCGACCGGCCCGCGCTGAAGACGCAGCTCCGCTCGCGCCTGATCGCGGAGGCCGCGAGCCGCGAGCCGAGGGGGCCGGGCCTGGCCACCGCCGGCGCGGTCCTGGCCGCGCCCCTGGTGGACATGGCGGTCGACACGCTGGTGCGGCCGGACGTGTTCCGCGCCGAGGCGATCCGGCTCGGCTACGACCCCGCGCGGCCCGTGCCCGGACCGCTGGCGATCGCGACGCTCGTGCGGCCGCTGGGCGCGGGGCGCGCCTGCGTGGCGACCACGCGGGGCGGCCCCTGCGTGTTCGACTTCACCGACGAGGGCGGCGTGTGGCGGCTGAGCGGCTATGAGGGCCCGCTGAGCGCGCCCGCGCGTTGACCCCGCCGCGCCTTTTCAGTATAGCCGCGCCTCCCTGATTTCCCGCCGCCCTCGTGCGCGGCGACGCGAACCTGACAAGAGAGCTTCATGGCCAACACGCCCGGCGCCAAGAAGGCGATCCGCAAGATCGAGCGCCGCACCGAGGTCAACCGCGCCCGCCGCTCGCGCGTGCGCACCTTCCTGCGCAAGTTCGACGACGCGCTGAAGGGCCAGGACGGCGAGGCCGCCAAGGCCGCCTTCGTCGAGGCGCAGTCGGAGCTGATGCGCGCCGTCTCCAAGGGCGTCGTGCACAAGAACACCGGCGCCCGCAAAGTGTCGCGTTTGGCGGCGCGGCTGCGCAAGTTCTCCGCCGCCTGACAAGCCCTCCGCGGCCGCGACCCGCCGCCGCGGCGCAGGTTTTCCGAGCTGAATCAAAGCCGCAGGCGAAGACCTCGCCTGCGGCTTTTTGCTGCCCACGCCGTCGCAAAACTGTGAGCGATCTGTCGCAGGGGGCGTCACCGATTTGAAACCTTAAGCCTAAAAGGGGCTTGCGGGAGTCAAACGATTTATCGCTTGCGAACGCCTCGAATCGCCGTTGACCGACCCTCGACCCTGGCTAGTCTGGCCTCGCTAAACGACCTTCACCGCAACTCGGACGGCCCGCCGGAGACCCCTTAAGTCCCCGCACGGGAGCGCTTTGCCCGGGTGTCGGCGAGGGGCGCATGGGGAAGCGCTGACGGAGGATGCGCGGCGATGCTGGGGCTGGCGAGAGGGGACGGCGAGGTGGAAGTGACCGAGGGCGCGGGCGAGGGCGTGGTTTGGACGCGCGCGTGCGCGGCGCTGAAGGGCGAGCTGGGCGACGCGGCGTTCGGCTCCTACCTCGCGCCCGCGCACCTGCGCCGCCGGCAGGCGGGCGGGCTCGTGCTGGTGACCCCCACCGGCTTCGCGCGCGACTGGCTGCGTCGCAACTGCTGGCCCCGCGTCAAGGAGCTGTGGAGCGAGCACGACCCGCAGCGCCGCGCCCTCGACCTGCGCTCGCGCCAGGAGTTCGAAAGCGAGGAGGGCGTGCCCGCCCTGAGCGCCGGGGCCTCGTCCGCCGTCGCTCTCGCGCCCGCGCCGCCGCCGTCGGTCCCGCCCGCCCTGCGCCTCGCCGCGCTGGAGGGGGCACGCGTGCCGGCCCGCGCC
>JASLDZ010000135.1 GCA_030151985.1 Caulobacteraceae bacterium
ATGGCCGACGTGCTGCGCCCGCTGGGCTACGCGATGACCGACGCGGAGGAGGACGCCGACCTCGTCGTGCTCAACACCTGCCACATCCGCGAGAAGGCGGCGGAGAAGGTCTACTCCGAGCTCGGCAAGCTGAAGGAGATCAGGGCCGAGCGGCTGGCGGCCGGCCACGCGCGCTCCACCATCGTGGTCGCCGGCTGCGTGGCGCAGGCGCAAGGGGCGGAGATCATGACCCGCCAGCCCGCGGTCGACCTCGTGGTCGGGCCGCAGGCCTACCACCAGATCCCCGAGCTGATCGCCCGCGCCAGCCGCGCCCGAGGCGAGCGCCTCAGCGCCGACTTCGCGGCCCAGGACCAGTTCGACCGGCTGGCCGAGGCGGTCCGGACGCCTTCCGGTCCGACCGCCTTCCTGACCGTGCAGGAGGGCTGCGACAAGTTCTGCAGCTTCTGCGTGGTGCCCTACACCCGCGGCGCCGAGTGGTCGCGGCCGGTGGCGGACATCCTTGCGGAGGCGCGGACGCTGGCGGAGCGGGGCGTACGCGAGCTGACCCTGCTGGGGCAGAACGTCAACGCCTACAACGGCTTGGACGCCGGCGGCGCGCCGTCTTCGCTGGCGCGGCTGGCCCAGGCGCTGGCGGCCATACCGGGGGTGGAGCGGCTGCGCTACACCACCAGCCACCCCAACGACATGGCCGACGACCTGATCGCGGCGCACCGCGACCTGCCGCAGCTCGCGCCCTACCTGCACCTGCCGGTGCAGTCGGGGTCGGACCGGGTGCTGCGCGCGATGAACCGCAAGCACACGGCCGCCGCCTACTTGGCGTTGGTGGAGCGTATCCGCGCCGCCCGGCCCGACATCGCGCTGACCAGCGATTTCATCGTCGGCTTCCCGGGCGAGACCGACGCCGACTTCGAGGCGACGATGGCCCTGGTGCGGAGCGTCGGCTACGCGGCCGCCTTCTCGTTCAAATACTCGTCCCGCCCCGGCACCCCCGCCGCCGCCCTCTCCGGCCAGGTGGAGGAGGCGGTGAAGGACGCGCGGCTGCAGGCGCTGCAGGCGCTGCTGCTGGAGCAGAAGGCGGCGTTCGACCGGGCCCTGGTCGGCCGCACCCTGCCGGTGCTGTTCGAGCGCCCGGGCCGCAGGGCCGGCCAGCTGATCGGCAAGAGCCCCTACCTGCAATCGGTGGTGGTCGAGGCTCCGGCTTCCCACATGGGTCGCATGATCGACGTCGCCATCACCGAAGCCGGGCCGAACAGCCTGAGGGGCGTTCTCTCCACGCCCGAAACGGCCGCCGCTTGAGCCGCGAGGCGGAGGAGTTCCTCCCCTACGGCGACGCGGTGGTGCGCGCGGTCGCCGGACCCCACAGCCGCCACGCCGCCCTGATCGAGGACGGGCTGAAGGTCCTGGTCGAGACGCCCGGCGGCGGCGTGCGCCTGCGCGGCGAACGCAAGGCCCGTGACGCGGCCCGCCGCGTGGTCGACCTCCTCGCGGGCCGGCTGGAGACGGGCGCCGAGGTGGCCGAGAGCGACGTGCGCGCCGCCATCACCGCCGCCCGCCACGGCGCCGCGCCCGCGCCCTCCGCGAGTTCGCCCGTGCAGCTCGGCCGCCGCGGCGTGGTGGCGGCGAAGACGCAGGCGCAGGCCCGCTACCTCGACGCGCTGGCCAAGCACGAGCTGGTGTTTGGCGTCGGTCCCGCGGGCACGGGCAAGACCTTCCTGGCGGTCGCCTACGGCGCGGGCCTCCTCATGCGGGGCGAGGTGGACCGGCTGGTCGTCACCCGTCCGGCGGTGGAGGCGGGCGAGCGGCTGGGCTTCCTGCCCGGCGACCTGAAGGAGAAGGTCGACCCCTACCTCATGCCGATCTGGGAGGCGCTGACCGACCTGATGGGCAAGGAGGCCCTGGAGCGGCGGCGCGAGAAGGGCGAGATCGAGGTGGCGCCCATCGCCTTCATGCGCGGCCGCACGCTCAACCACGCCTTCGTCATCGTCGACGAGGCGCAGAACACCTCGCGCCTGCAGATGAAGATGGTGCTGACGCGGCTGGGCGAGGGCGCGCGCATGGTGGTCACCGGCGATCCCGGCCAGGTGGACCTGCCCAATCCTCGCGACTCCGGCCTGGCCCACGCCGTGCGCCTGCTCGACGGGGTCGAGGGCGTGGCGGTGAGCCGGTTCGAGGCCTCGGACGTGGTGCGCCACCCCTTGGTGGAGCGGATCGTCCGGGCCTACGACTCGGACCGAGGACTGTGAAGGCTAGCTCCGCGCCCTCTCCCTACCCCTTGTGGGGAGGGGGGACCCGCGCCGAAGGCGTGGGGGGTGGGGCAAGTCCGCGGCAGCGCGGTGGGGCTACGCACCCCACCCACCACCGCCTTCGGCGGCGGTCCCCCCTCCCCACTTCGGGGGAGGGATAGGGTGATCTCCGTCGAGGTCGAGGATGAAGCTTGGGGCGAGGCGGAGGCAGTCGCCATTCGCGCCGCCGAGGCCGCGCTCACGGGCGCGCATGCGGAGGGCGACGTCACCGTCCTCCTCACCGACGACGCCACGATACGCGACCTGAACGCCCGCTTCCGCGGCAAGGACGCCCCCACCAACGTGCTGTCCTTCCCCGCGGCCGAGACCGCGCGGCCGCACCTGGGAGACGTGGCGCTCGCCTTCGGCGTCTGCGCGCGCGAAGCGGCGGAGCAGGGCAAGTCGCTGCATGACCATCTCTCGCACCTGGTGGCGCACGGCGTGCTGCACCTGCTAGGCTTCGACCACGACAACGACGCCCAAGCCGAGGAGATGGAAGCGTTGGAGCGCGCCGTGCTGGCCGGGCTGGACGTCCGCGACCCCTACGCCACGCGCGACGCCTGAGGCGCCCCGCCCGCCCATGCCAGAACCCGAAGGCCGAAGTCCCGAAAGCCTGAGGCGCCGACGCCGCGCCCTGTCGGGCTGGCGCGGGGCGCTGATCCGCTGGCTCGACCCCGAGGGCGTCGCCGCCCCGCCGCTCCCGCCGCCGGCGAGCGCGGAAGCCCAGGGCGCGGGGGACGAGCCGGGGTCCGGTCCCGTCCAGGCGCCGGTCAACCTGGTGGACCAGGCGGAGGCCTTCGCCACCCTGCGCGTCTCCGACGTGATGACGCCCCGCGCCGACATCGTGGGGCTGGAGCTCTCCACCCCGCTCGCGGGCGTGGTGCGCCGCTTCGCCGAGGTGGAGTGGACGCGGCTGCCGGTCTACCGCGAGACGCTCGACGACTCCGTGGGCGTGGTCCACATCAAGGACGTGGTGCGCCTGATCGCGCCGGTGGCGGAGGGCGCCACGCCCGCCTGGGACGAGCCGGTGCTCGACCGGCTGAAGCGCGAGCTGCTGTACGTGCCGGCCTCCATGCGAACCGCCGACCTGCTGCTGCGCATGCGCGCGCAGCGGCGGCACATGGCGCTGGTGATCGACGAGTTCGGCGGCGCCGACGGCCTCGTCACCCTTGAAGACCTCCTGGAGGCCGTGGTCGGGGAGATCGACGACGAGCACGACGAGGCCGCCGAGCCCGAGATCGTCGAGCGCCCCGGCGGCCTGCTCGACGCCGACGCCCGCACCCCGCTGGAGGACTTGGAGGCGCGGCTCGGCGTGAAGCTCGCGCCCGAGGACGAGGACGAGGAGATCGACACGGTCGGCGGCCTCGTCTCCGCCCTGGCGGGGCGGGTGCCGCAGCGGGGCGAGCTGATCGAGCACGCGGCCGGCTTCGCCTTCGAGGTGCTGGACGCCGACCCGCGCCGGGTGCGCCGCGTCCGCGTGCGCCCTCCCCTCGCGGCGACGGGCGCCGGCGGCGCGGACCCGGCCGCACCGGGATCGGCGTGAGGCGGCGGCTGGGCGCGCCCGGC
>JASLDZ010000190.1 GCA_030151985.1 Caulobacteraceae bacterium
GTCGCCGCCTTCCGCGCCACGCTGGAGGAGGTGGAGGAGGCCGACCTCGTGCTGCACGTGCGCGACATGAGCGGCGCCGACAGCGACGCCCAGGCGGCGGACGTCGCCAAGGTGCTGGCCGACATCGGCCTGGGCGCCGACGACCCCCGCGTGGTCGAGGTCTGGAACAAGCTGGACCTCCTGGAGCCGGAAGCGCGCGATGCCCTGACGGCGCAGGCGAAGCGCACCAGCGGCGAGCGGGCGGCGGTCGCGGTGTCGGCGCTGACGGGGCAGGGGATCGACGACCTCCTCGCCCTGGTCGTCTCCCGCATCGACGAGACGCCGCCGATCGAAGCCGTGCTCGGCGCGAACGACGGCGAAGCGCTGGCCTGGCTCTACCGCTACGGCCGCGTGACGGGCCGCGAGGATGCGGGCGAGGCTCTGCACGTTCAGGTCCGCCTCGAGCCACAGGCGCTCGGGCGGTTCGAGCGGCTGTTCCCGGGCGAGGTCGTGCGCGAGCAGGCGGGGTAGGCGTCGCGCCGTCGGCGACGGCCCGCTACCGGCGGGTTTCGCCCGCCGACGGTCTACCGCCCGGGCGGCGGATCGACGGCGAGGCTCCGCAGCATGGAGACTTGGATGCCTCCGTCCTGCATCGACGAGACCTCGGAGGGGTCCGCGTCGTAGAGGCCCTTGAGGTAGGCGAGGTCCCAGTCGGTCAGCTGCACGGGCGCCGTGGGATCGATGCCGCCCTCCGGCTTGAACAGCCGCAGGACGGTCGGGGCCTGTCCGACCTCAGGTGGGGTGGGCACGGGGGCGAACACGCCCATGGCCACATAGTCGGCCAGGGGCCCGATGGTGACGCCGGCGATCCGCCGCGCGTCGACGAGGACCACCACGCTGCGCAGGCTCTCCCGCGTCATCTTGTGCAGGTGCGTCAGCTCGAAGCCGTTGATCGTGGGCGGCCCGGGCATGCCCGAGTCGGCGCCGCCGACGACGTTCGAGCCGTCCGCCGGTCCGGTGGCCGTCACGCGCCACCACCGCACGGCGGCGGGCTTGGCGATCTCCCTCATCATGGCCGCGGGGCCTTCGCGGCCCCAGAGCGGGCCTGAGCGGCGCTGGATGGCCTCGACGACCTTGACCGGATCGGGCGAGCCGACGACCAGCACGTCGACCTCGCAGCCGCGTCGGCCGACGGGGAGCTTCAGGCGGCGGGCCTCGGTCTCCACCGCGGTCTGGATCGCGGCGGCGGCGGCCGGCTGGAAGCCCAGCGCCCGCACGCAGATCACATCGTTGGAGCGCCAGCGCGCCAGCTGGTCGTAGCCGCTCGGGCGCCCCGCCGCCGCGACGAAGGCGCCGACGCGCTCCCGCAACGTCTCCGTCGGCCGCGTCGCCTCGACGGTGACGCCCTCCACGACGCTTGGCGGCGAGGATGCAGGGGAGGAGGGCGCAGGGGCGGGCGGGGTGGCGATCGCCGCCTGCAGAGCCGCCAGCCCGGCGACGACGAAGTGCATGATCACCTCCCGACCAGAGACGGCGGCCGCATCATGCCCGAGACGCGGCTAGGGCGCATCTTCGGCGTCACGCCTTCCGCTCCGCCGCCTTCGCCTCGTCCCACAGCCGGTCCATCTCGGCGAGGTCGGACTGGCCGGGCGTGCGGCCGTCGGCGGCGAGTGCGGCTTCGATGAACGCGAAGCGGCGGGCGAACTTGGCGTTGGCGGCGCGGATGGCGGACTCGGGGTCCACCTCGAGCTTGCGCGCCAGGTTGGCGATCACGAACAGGAGGTCGCCGAGCTCCTCCTCCAGCTTGGCGGGGTCCGCCCCGGCGACCTCGGCCTCCAGCTCGGCGGTCTCTTCGCGCAGCTTGTCGAACACCTGCGCGACGTCGGGCCAGTCGAAGCCCACGCGCGCGGCTCTACGGGTCAGCTTCACGGCGCGGCTCAGGCCGGGGAGGGCGACAGGCACGTCGTCAAGCACGCCCGCCCGCGCCGGACCCTTCGCCGCCCGCTCGGCGGCCTTCTGCACCTCCCAGGCGTCGACCTGAGCGGCGGTGTCACGCGAGCTTGCATCGGCGAACACATGAGGATGCCGACGCACCATCTTGTCGGCGCTCGCATTCGCGACGGCGTCGAAGTCGAACGCGCCGCGCTCGCGGGCCATGCGGCTGTGGAACACGACCTGGAACAGGAGGTCGCCGAGCTCATCCTTCAGGTCGCCCATATCGTCGCGCTGGATGGCGTCGGCGACCTCGTAGGCCTCCTCGACGGTGTAGGGCGCGATGGTGGCGAACGTCTGCTCGGCGTCCCACGGGCAGCCGCCGGGACCGCGCAGCCGGTCCATCACGGCGAGCAGGCGGTTGATGCCAGGACCGGTCTCGGCGGCGCTCTCAGGAGGGACGTCCATATCCGGATTGCGCCTAAGGAAGATTATCGGAAATGCGAGGGGCTGAGCCGGCGGATGAGCGGTATGCGCCCGTTCAGGCCGCCAGCGCCTCGCGAGCCGCCTTCAGCCGGGCGAAGTCCTCGCCCGCGTGGTGGCTGGAGCGGGTCAGCGGGCTGGCCGACACCATCAGGAAGCCCTTGGCGCGCGCGATCGCCTCGTAGGCCTTGAACTCGTCGGGCGTGACGAAGCGGTCGATGGCGGCGTGCTTGCGGGTCGGCTGCAGGTACTGGCCGATGGTGAGGAAGTCGACGCCGGCCGACCGCATGTCGTCCATCACCTGCATGACCTCCTCCTTCGCCTCACCCAGCCCCACCATCAGGCCGGACTTGGTGAACTGCGAAGGGTCGCGCTCCTTCACCCGCTCCAGGAGGCGCAGCGAGTGGAAGTAGCGGGCGCCCGGCCGGATCGAGAGGTAGAGCCGCGGCACGGTCTCCAGGTTATGGTTAAAGACGTCGGGCCGGGCGTCGATCATGGTCTCCGCCGCGCTCACGGGCTTGCGCAGGAAGTCGGGCGTCAGGATCTCGATGGTGGTCAGCGGCGCGGCCGCCCGGATCGCACGGACAACGGCGGCGAAGTGCGTCGCGCCGCCGTCGGGCAGGTCGTCGCGGTCCACCGAGGTGATGACCACGTGGTTCAGGCCCATGGCGGCCACGGCGCGGCCGACCTTGGCGGGCTCCTCGGGGTCGAGCGGCAGCGGCACGCCGGTGGAGACGTTGCAGAAGGCGCAGGCGCGGGTGCAGACCTCGCCCATGATCATCAGCGTGGCGTGCTTCTGGCTCCAGCACTCGCCGATGTTCGGGCAGGCGGCCTCCTCGCAGACGGTGGAGAGCCCTTCGCGCCGCACGATCTCGCGCGTCGCCTGGTACTGGCCGGAGCCCGGCGCGCGCACGCGCAGCCAGTAGGGCTTGCGCAGCACCTGCGTGTCGGGCCGGTGCGCCTTCTCGGGGTGACGCAGCCGCGTGGTGTCGATCAGGGTCGCCATCAGGTCCGTTAGATCGCCCTTCGGAGGGCGGCGATCAAGCGCCCGAGGGGCGCGCCTTGGCCAGCGCGTCGAAGGCCACGAGTTCCGCGGCCAGCGCCTCGAAGCTTCCGAGCGGCACCATGTTAGGGCCGTCGGAGGGGGCGTGGTCGGGGTCGGGGTGGGTCTCGATGAAGACGGCGGCGACTCCCACCGCCACCGCGGCGCGGGCCAGGACCGGGACGAACTCGCGCTGCCCGCCGCTGGAGGTCCCCTGCCCGCCCGGCTGCTGCACGCTGTGGGTGGCGTCGAACACCACGGGGCAGCCGATCTTCGCCATCTCCGGCAGCGCCCGCATGTCGCTGACCAGCGTGTTGTAGCCGAAGGAGACGCCGCGCTCGGTGGCCAGAACGTTCGGGTTGCCGGCGCCCGTCACCTTGGCGACCACGTTCTTCATGTCCCAGGGGGCGAGGAACTGGCCCTTCTTGATGTTCACCGCCCGGCCGGTGTTGGCGGCGGCGACCAGGAGGTCGGTCTGGCGGCAGAGGAAGGCGGGGATCTGCAGCACGTCCACCGCCTCGGCCACGGGCGCGCAATGGTCGATCTCGTGCACGTCGGTGAGCGTGGGGAGGCCGAGCGAGTCGCGGATCTCGGCGAACACGGGCAGCGCCTTGGCCATGCCCATGCCGCGCGCGGCCCCGGCGGAGGTGCGGTTCGCCTTGTCGTAGCTGGTCTTGTAGATCAGGCCGACGCCAAGCTGCGCTGCGATCTCCTTCAGCGCCTGCGCCGTCTCCAGCGCGTGGGCGCGGCTCTCCATCTGGCAGGGGCCGGCGATGAAGCTCAGCCGCAGCGCGTTACCCGTGCGAACGGGTTCGCCGGGACCCGCCTGGACCTCCACGACGGCGTTGGGCGAAACGGCGAGCTTGGCGGGCGCGTTCATGCGCCATGAGGTGGCGCGCCCGCGCGGCCAAGGCAAGCGAGACGCATGACCGACGCTCCCGTGCTGATGTGGTTCCGCCGCGACCTGCGGCTCGACGACAACGACGCCCTGCGGACGGCCGTGGGGTCCGGCGCGCCCGTGATCCCGGTGTTCGTGCTGGACCAGGGGCGGGAGCGGCCGCCGGGCGCGGCGAGCCTTTGGTGGCTGGACAAGTCCTTGCGCGCGCTGGGCGAGGCGCTGGCGACGGCGGGCTCGCCGCTCGTGCTGCGGCGGGGGCCGACGGCGGCTGTGCTGGCGGCGCTGGCGAGGGAGACGGGGGCGGCGCGGATCGTCGCCGGTCGGCTCTACGAACCCGACGAGGCAGGGATCGAAGCCGAGGTGCGGGAGGCGTGCGCCGAGGCGGGCGTCGGCTTCGAGACGTTCCGGGGCGGCCTGATGTCGGAGCCGGGCGAGGTCCGGACGGGATCGGGCACGGCCTACAAGGTGTTCACGCCCTTCTGGCGCGCCCTACACGCTCGGGTGCGCGAGGTCGAGGTCGCGCCGGCGGTCCGCAAGCTGCGCGCGCCGGCCGAGCCCGCGACGTCCGAGGCGATCGACGCATGGGGCCTGCACCCGACGCGTCCCGACTGG
>JASLDZ010000165.1 GCA_030151985.1 Caulobacteraceae bacterium
GGCGCGGGAGTTCGGCCGCCTCTACCTGCTTGATACCGGCCGGCGGGCGCCGCTGGACGAGGCGCTGCGGCAGGACCGCCCCCGCCGCGTGCGCGCGCCTGGCGAGCTCTCCAGCTACACCAGCTACGACGCGGCGCTCGCGGGAGCCATGCTGGAGGCCGCCGAGCGCCGGCCGTTCGATGCGGTGATCGCGCAGGAGGTCACAGGCCCGATCGGCATGACCTCGACCACCTTCGCCGAGCCGGGGCCGGCGCAGGACGGCCTGCCCGCTCCCATGCCGCCCGCCCTGGCGGCGCGCCTCGCCGTCGGGCGCGTCTGGACGGCGTCCGGCTTTCGCGAGCTGCCCTTCGAGTACGCGCGCCTGCGGCCGGCGCTCTCCGCCTCCTCCACCGCCGACGACATGGCGCGGCTGATGCTGACGCTGCTCGCCCGGGGACACGCGGCGGGTGCGGGACCGGCCGTCTGGCGCGAGGCCGCCTCGGCGGCGCTCGAGGGACGGGGCGGCGGCTGGCTGGAGGGCGCCGGAGGCCTGATGCGGTTTCCGCTGCATAGCGCCTACGGGACGGGGTTCGGGCATGACGGAGCGACGCTCGGGTCGCGCGCCGAGCTGCTGGTGGTCCCCGCCCTCGGGCTTGGGGTGTTCGTGGCGGGCGACAGCGACACGAGCGACCGCCTCGTGCGCCGCCTGCCCGGCGCCGTGGTGGCGCGCTTCGATCCTCGCCCATCGACCGCCGGCGAGGGCGCGCCTGCAGATCCCGAGCGCTACGTCGGCCTCTATCTGTCCACCCGTCGCGCCTATCACGGGCTTGAAGGTTTCGTAGACCGGCTGACACGGCTCCACCGGGTGCGTTCGGACGGGAAGGGCGGCCTTGTCGTCGGCGGCCGAGGCGGTCGCGCCTACAAGCCCGATCCTGTTCGCGGGGTGTTCGACGCCGCGGACGACGGCGGCGCCCGGCTCCGGTTCCTGATCGGCAAGTCCGGCCGCGCCGCGACCTTCGAGGACCCGGGCGGCTTCGGCGCGGCCGAGCGGGTGGGCTGGCTGCATTGGCCGCGGGTGCTGGCGGCGTCGGCGGCGCTGGCGTTGCTGGCCTCAGCCCTCGCCCTGGCAGGGCCCTTCGTGCGCGAGACGCGCGAGCACCGGCAGACCGACGAGCAGACCGCCGCCGTCTGGCTGCAGAACGCCGCCGCCCTGCTGTGGATCGCCGCGGCCGCGGGCTTCGCCGTGTTCATGCGGGGGGCCGCCGATCCCGTGCGGCTCTACACCGAATGGCCCTCGCCCTGGCTGCGCGTGGCGTCCGCGCTGGCGCTCCTGGCGGCGATCCTCACGCTGGCGCAGGCCGCCCAACTCATCGGCGTATGGCGCGAGGGGCGGCGCATCCAGGGCTGGAGCGGCTGGCGCAAGCTGCGCCACAGCCTCACCGTCGCAAGCTTCCTGGCGTTCGCCGTGGTGCTGGCGAGCTGGGGCGCGCTGGAGCCCTGGTCGGGCTGAGGGCCCCTACCCCTCGCGGCGGGCGACGGTGATGGTGATGCGCTCGCGCTCGCCCTCGCGCCGCTCCACCAGGAGGCGGGCGACCTGCGCGTCGTCGTGGAACACGTAGCCCTTGATGGCGTCGAGCAGCGCCTTGGCCAGGTTGTCGAGGTCCATCCAGGGCGGCTCGCCTACGTGCTCCATGACGATCTCGACGCTGTGGTCGCCGTAGGACGGCCGGCTCCCGCGCCAGGACTTGCGGAAGAACTCGTAGACGAGCGGCTTGTAGTAGCGCGCCTGGGTGGTCAGCCCGTCGATCACCACGACCAGGCGCCCGCCCTCCTCCCGCGCCCGCACCTTTCCCGATACGACCCACTCGCCCATGGCCGCAGTTACCGGCGGCGCGGTGCGGCGGGCAAGGAAAAGGGGCGGCCCGCGAAGGCCGCCCCTTTCCCGGAGTCGGTGGAGGCGTCGGCTTAGAACGTCGCCTTCAGCCCCACCTTGAAGTAGCGGCCGTAGATGCCGTCGTTCGCCCAGGCGGGGTTGTACTGGTAGCCGCCGTAGGTCGCCGGATCGAGCGGAGCCGGCTTGTCGAACAGGTTGGAGACGTTGACGTAGGCCTGCAGGTTGCTGGTCAGGTTGTAGCTGAACCGGCCGTCGATATCCCAGAACGGCTTGACCTTGCACCGCACCGGCGTCTGGCCGTCGACGAAGTAGGTGTTGATGTTGCTGTTGGCGCAGGTGGTGCCCGGATCGTCCTCGTCCTCGGCGTAGAGCTTGTAGCCGTCGGTGAAGTAGGCGGTGAGGCTGAACGCGGCCGGGCCGTAGCTCAGGGTGTGCGTCCAGTTGGCCCGGAACTTCGGAGTGCCCGACGCCGACACGTCGATGTACGGCCCGAGCGTGCCCGCGTAATGCTGCGTGCCGTTCGGCGTGACCAGGTTCAGCCGCAGCACGTAGTTGCCGTCGAACTGGCTCGTGTACTTGATGCCGTAGGGCAGCGTGAACCGGGCGGTGGCGCCGATGTCGTAGCCCGACGAGGTCTCCTGGTCGAGGTTGGCGAAGCTGTAGGACACGGAGAAGATCCGCGGCAGCAGCCCCGGCGCCGCCGGGTCGGGCGAGTCGGCCGTCACCCCGTAGCCCGCCGGGATCGGCTGGCCGGCGTAGTAGGCGGCGATCGCGTCGGCCAGGTGCGACTGGTCGGGCGTGATCACGTCACGCTTCTCGATCCGGTAGAAGTCGAACGAGAAGCTGAGCTGCCGGATCGGCTCGATCACGAAGCCGGCGGTGAAGTTGTTGGACCGCTCGGGCTTCAGGTTCGGGTTCGCCAGCTCCGTCACGCCGTAGGCGTATTGCTGGACGTAGGAGTCGTTGCCGTGCAGCGCCTGGAAGGCCGCCGGCGGCGTCGTGTTGGTGAAGCCCGTGGTCGGGAAGGCGTTCGCCTCCGCGAAGCTCGGGATGCGGAAGCCCTGGCTGTAGGTGGCGCGCAGCGTGATCTTGTCGAACTGCGGCGCCCAGTCGGCGAAGGGCTTCACCCGGATCGAGGCCTGCGGGGAGAAGTTGTCCACGCCCGTCGAGTAGTTGTCGTAGCGGCCGGCGATGCCGATATCGACCTGCTTCAGGATCGGCGCGTCCAGTTCGAACGACACGCCCTCGGTCGTGCGGTCGCCAATCGCGCCGAAGGGGTTCAGCACGAGGTAGCGGTTCAGCGCGCCGTTGGCGTCGTCGTCGCCGCTGGGGTTGTTGATCGCCTCGTAACGGAACGCGGCGCTGACGCCGAGCTGCAGCGGACCGCCCGGCAGGGTGAAGAGGTCCTTCTGCAGCGTGCCCTCGATCTGGCCGAGCTTGCTGTCCGAGTACTGGTCGAAGTTGGGCGAAATAAGGTTCCGAACCGCCGCG
>JASLDZ010000384.1 GCA_030151985.1 Caulobacteraceae bacterium
GGGCGGTCAGGTGCGGATCTATTCGGAGCTGGGGCAGGGCACGACGCTATGCCTCTATCTGCCAAGGCACCTGGGAGAGGCGAGGGAGGCGGTCGATGCGCCGGTCTCGCCCGCCTGCGCCATCGGCGGCCGGCTCGCGACCGGCGCATCGACCGCCTCCTTCGCCTCTCCCAGGTGCCTTGGCAGATAGAGGCACAGCGTCGTGCCCTGCCCCAGCTCCGAATAGATCCGCACCTGGCCGCCCGACTGGCGCACGAACCCGTAGGTCATCGACAGGCCCAGCCCCGTACCCATGCCGAGCGGCTTGGTCGTGAAGAAGGGCTCGAAGGCGCGCTCGACCACCTCGGGCGTCATGCCCGCGCCCGTGTCGGTGACGCAGACCGAAACATACTGCCCCGCCGGCAGGTCACGCTCCGACGCCGCCTGGTCGTCCAGCCATTTGTTGGCGGTCTCGATCGTGATCCGGCCTCCGTCCGGCATGGCGTCGCGCGCGTTGATGCAGAGGTTCAGGAGCGCGTTCTCGAGCTGGGGCGCGTCGATGAGCGTCGGCCACAGGCCCCCCGCGCCGACCACCTCGAGCTCGATGTGAGGACCCACCGTGCGCCGGATCAGCTCCTCCATGTCGCTGATCAGGCGGTTCACGCCCGTCGGCTTGGGGTCGAGCGTCTGTCGGCGGGAGAAGGCCAGGAGCCGGTGGGTCAGGGCGGCGGCGCGCTTGGCCGCGGCCTCGGCGGCCTGGATGTAGCGCCCGGCGGCTTCCAGTCGGCCGTCCGCGATCCGCTGCTTCAGCAGCTCGAGGCTCCCGGTGATCCCCGTCAGCAGGTTGTTGAAGTCATGCGCAAGACCGCCGGTCAGCTGACCCACCGCCTCCATCTTCTGGGACTGGCGCAGCGCCTCTTCCACCCGTCCGCGGGCGGCGACCTCGGCCTGCACGCGCTCTTCCAAGGAGGCGTTCAGATGCCGAAGGTCGCGCTCGGCCTTCGTGCGCTCCGTCACATCGGCGCCTTCCACGAAGATGCCCTCGACCTGCCCCTCGCTGTCGGTCATCGGCTGGAAGACGAAGTCCACGTAGCGTTCGGTGACGCCGCCGGCGATCTGGGACTGCGCGTCGTAGCGCGCGCCCAGCGCCGTGTAGGCCTCGCCCGAGGCGAACACCTCGTCGAGAATGGCTGAGAACCCCTGTTCCACCGCTTCGGGCAGCCCTTCGGCCAAGGTCTGCCCGACCAGCGACGAACGCCCGACCAGCTCCAGGTAGGCTGGGTTGGTGAGCTCGAAGCGGTGCTCGGGCCCCCGCAGCATGGCCATGAAGGTCGGGGCCTGCTCGAACAGCCGGGAGAAGCCTTCACGCTCGCGCTTCAGTCGACGATCGGCCAGGACCTGGTTGGTGGTCTCGACGCAGGCGCAGAACAGGCCGGCGACCGTCCCGTCTTCGTCCCGCACCGGCGTATAGGAGAAGGCGAAGTGCGCCTCCCGAGGCAGGCCCGGGCGATCCAGCTCAAGCGCGATGTCGTCCATGTAGACCGCCCGACCGGAGAAGACGCTCTCGAACAGGGGCTCCAGCGGCTCACGCACCTCGCCCCACACCTCCAGGAACGGGCGGCCGAGCGCGTGGGGATGACGGTCCGCCAGCATCGGCGCGTAGCTGTCGTTGTAGATCAGGGTGCGCGCAGGTCCCCAGGCGAGAAACATCGGCTGACCCGACGCCATCATCACCCCGACGAGCGTCTTGAGGGGCTGCGACCACCCCTCGGGCGAGCCAAGCGGGGTCGCGCTCCAGTCGAACGCCGCGCTCCTCGCCGCCATGGAAAGCGCCGTGCTCATCGCTATCTCCAAGGGCCGTGATCTCCGTCGATGCGCCGCGTGACGCTGCGACGGACCGCGCGCCGAAAATAAGCCCTGCGCCTGCCTGGCTCGCGCCGCTCGCCCGCGGCGCCGGGCCGGCGCCGAGTAGAGCCGGCGCGGCCGGCGCGGCCGCTCCGCTCCGAAAGGCCTTCAGCAGACGGCGTCCGGCCGCACCGCCTACAGGCCCAAGGCTTGCCGGGGCAAGCACAGCTTCCCCGCCGCTCCTCATCCGCGACCCGACTCGCCAGGGCGTCGCCCGCGGCGCCGACCCGCCTGCCGCCGCCGCAGGCGAGGTTGGCGCAAAAGCGCCCGCAACCGGCCTTCGTGGAACGCAGCCGCCGGTGCGACCAATTCCCTCGTTACGGGAGCGCGGTTGCATGAGGATCGCGCTCATCCTAAGCGTCTGTCAACGCGGGGGAAACCATGAACCGAATGAGACTCACTGCGGCCCTTCTGGCCGCCGGCGGCGCCCTGGGCGCGGGCGCGGGCGCCCAAGCGACCACCGTCGACTTCGACATCTCCGGCGTCTCGGCGCCGCAGGACGTCGTGCTGATCGCCGGCGGGCCGGCGTCCTTCACCTACGGCTACGACGACGCCAAGTCGAAGTCGTTCTTCACCCCGGAGGCGGGATCGCTCGTCGGACAGCTGACGCCGTCCTATGTCGATCCCCACACCGACACCACTTACGGCTCAAGCCAAGTCAAAACGGGCAAGGTGAAGGAGCAGTCGCCGTCCGCGAGCCTCTTCGCCGCGCAGGACAGTTCGCTTCCGGGCTACAAGCCGGTCTACGAGGACGCCTACGCCAACCTGAAGTTCACCGTCGACGGCACGAGCTATATCGGGACCGCCCACTTCGCAGGCGACGATGCGACCCTGGAGTCGGTCACCTTCGATCCGTCCGGCGCACCCGCGCCGCAGGCGTGGGCGCTTCTGATCGCCGGCGTCGGCGTGGCGGGAGCGTCCATGCGCCGCCGCGCTCAGGTCGGCGCGACCGCCTGATAGTGCAGCACCCGGATCGACGTCTCGTCGGCCCCGCACCGCCGCGCCAGCTTCAGCGTGTCGGCGACGTCGCTGTCGCAGTGGAAGCGGAAGCGCGTCACGCCCTCGTCCCGGGCGCGGCGCGCCGTCTCCTGGAGCAGGACTAGGTTGGGCCAGCGGTTGCGCCAAAGCGGCGCGATCACCCGTCCCTCGACGACGTAGCGGCCCTCCACAAGGCGGCACAGCATCACGCCCGCCACCGCGTCGCCGTGCAGAAGCACGACCGAGCGGTCGTCGGCGTCCCGCGCCTGGCGGCGCGTGCGACGCTGAAGGCGCTGAAGCGCGCCGAGCGGGCCGCCGCCGAACTCCGCGGAAACCAGCCAGCCGAGCTCCTCCAGCGGAGCCGCGTCCAGCCCGACCGTCGCGATGGCGTCCTGCGGTTCCCCGCGGCCGCTCCAGCGCCGCCCCAGAGGCTCCACCACCGCCAGCATCGCCTCGACGTCCGCCTCGAAGAAGTGCTGGCGCCGCGCCGCCTCGAAACCGCACGCCTCCAGGAAAAGGGCGCCCTCGGCGTCCGGATCCTGCGGATGCATGGACCAAAGCCCAGGGCTCTCCCCCCGGACCCGGGCGAGCGCGCCCTCCACCAGTCGGCGACCCACGCCCTGGCGCCGCGCCGCAGGCAAGACGTGAACCCAGAAGGGGAAGCCCGCTGGGTCCGACCACGACCTCCAGGCGATCGCCGCGGCCCCCAAAAGCCGGTCCCCCCGGCGCGCCAGCAGCATCTCGCAGTCGAAGCCTCGGGCTTGGGGCGTCAACGCCAACGCGGCCGCCGCCTCGCCCTCGTCGGCCGTCTCCACTACGACATCGCTCATCGGCCGGCGGTAACACGGGGATCAAGCAGGTGGCGAGCGTCCTGGTGATCGGCGTCGACGGGCTCGATTGGCGAAGCTTCCTCAGCCAGGCGCAGGCGGGCCGCACGCCGCACCTGTCGCGGCTCGCGCGCCGGGGCCAGGCCGGCTGGCTGGCCGCCTCCCCCTTCGGCGACGGTCCCGCCGCCTGGGCGTCGCTGGCCTGCGGCCGTCCGCTGCAGGACCACCAGGTCTTCCTGCGCGAGGAAGCCTGGGCCGGCGGCGTGCGTCCGATCGGGCGCGCCTCCTGGCGCGCGCGCCCGGTCTGGGAGCGGCTGGAGGCGCAAGGGATCTCCACCGCGAGCGTCGGCTGGCCCGCGACCCGACCCGGAGCGGCGTGGGCGGGCCTGCACATCGACGACCACTTCGCCGAGGCCGCCGGCCAGGGACCGCACGCCTGGGCGCTCCCCCGCGCCTGCGCGCCCGAGCCTTACCGGGCGGCGCTGCGGGCGCTGCGGGTGCACCCGGCCGACATCACCGGCGACATGCTGCAGCCCTTCGTTCCCGGGCTCTCCACCTTGAACCAGGACCGGGACGTCGCCCTGCCGCACCTGGCGACGGCGCTCGCGCGCGTCAGCACCGTGCAGGCCGCCGCGACCTGGCTGCTGCGCGAGGCCGATCCGCAGGTCGCCTTCGTCGCCCTGCCTTGGCTCGAGAGCATCCGCAGCGCCTTCGGCGACCCGGCGCGCGAGCCCTTCCAGCAGGCGGTTCCCGCAGCCTGGCGCTTCCTGGACAGCCTGATCGGAGGCCTGCTCGGCCTGACCGCCCCAGACGCTCTGGTCATGGTGGTCTCCCCCGGCCGCCGCGGCGCGCCCGGCGCGATCATCGCCGCGCCGCGCATCGAGGCTGCGGACGCCTTCGAAGGCGCGGACCTCCTCGACGTCGCCCCGACCGTTCTGGCGCGCCTCGGCCTCGCCGCGCCTGAGCTTCCCGGCCGCGTCCTGCAAGGCTTGGCTGGCGACCGACCCTTGCGCCCCTCCCCGCCGACCCCGACGCCGGCTGCCGCGCCCGCCGATCCGGACCTCCTGGCGCAACTGGAGCGCGAAGGCTACACGCCCGCGCCGGCGGCGCCCAAGGGGTGGTGGGCGTACGCGGCCGGGCGGCTCGCGCTCATGCTGGCCTCCCACGCGCCGGATGCATCGCGAAGCCTCGCCGCCCAGGCGCTGGAGCTCGACGCGCAGGAGGTGAACGCGCTCATGGCGTCGGCGCTGGACGCCATCTTGAACGACCGGCCGGCGGAGCTCGCCGGGATCGCCGACGCCCTGGACAAGGCCGCGCCGGAACAGCTCTGGGGCGCGCTGGCGCGAGGCGCGGGTCACCTGCTGCAGGACGACGTCCCCTCAGCCGCCCCCTGGCTCGTCCGCGCCGAGCAGAGCGCCGACGTGAACCTGCTCCTGCGCCTGGCGGCGCTCTGGCTGCAGGTGTCGCAGCCCTCCAACGCCGAGCGCGTGTTCGAGCGGGTGCTCACGCTGGAGTCCCAGAGCGCCGCCGCCCAGATCGGGCTGGCGCTCGTGGCCCAGCATCGACGCGACTACCTGCTGGCCGAGAGCCGGCTGCGCCAGGCCTTGAAGGCCGATCCGGGACGGTGGGCGGCCTACGTCCAGCTGGCGCGGCTCTACGCCCAGACCGCCCGCAAGGCCGAGGCCGCCGCCGCGCTGGCCACAGCGCGAAGACTCGGCGCGCCGCTCGAGATCACCACCGCGGCGCTCCAGGTCTGAAGCGCGGCCATGGGTGCGCCGGACCCGCAACCGGCGCCAAGCGTGGGCGTTGAGCGGCCAGAGCCAGCGGAGCCGCCCATGTCCTTCACCTCGTCGCGAACCCTCAAGGCCCTCTTGGCGCGGCTCGCGCGCCACCTGCGGGCGAGCGAGGCGACCCGACGGCGGCGGGGCTACTACCGGAGATTCCGGGCGCTGCCGTCGCGGTGAGCCTCGCCGGCGCCCGCGGCTGTCGCGAGGCGGAACAAGCCGTCACCCTCGGCGTTTCGGAGGTCCTGGCGGCGGCGAAGAAGGTCCGGCCGTCAGCGGGGGTCTTCGCCGGCCCCGTGGGTCATCCTCGACGTC
>JASLDZ010000221.1 GCA_030151985.1 Caulobacteraceae bacterium
CGCCGTTCGCCGCCCGGATACGGTCCTGCGCCTTGCGGATGCGCGCGTCCGCCGCGAGGCGTCCCGGCGCGTGCAGCGCCTCGTGGATCAGGGCGCGGACCTCCGCCTCCATGCTGCGGCCATGATGGGCTGCGCGCACGCGAAGTTTGGCGAGCGCTTCGTCGGGTAAGTTGCGCACGGTCAGCGTGGCCATGGCGGGGAGGTAGGCGAGTACGTTTATGCTGTCAATGCTAGCGTTGCTGTCAGAGCGCTTCGGCGCCGGAGATGATCTCGATCAGCTCCTTGGTGATCTGGGCCTGGCGGGAGCGGTTGTACTGGAGGGTGAGGGCGGCGATCAGGTCGCCGGCGTTGCGGGTGGCGTTGTCCATCGCGGTCATCTGGCTGGCGTAGAAGCCGGCGTTGTTCTCCAGCACCGCGGCCAGGAGCTGGATGGCGATGTTCCGCGGCAGCAGCGTCTCGAGGATGGTCTCCTCGTCCGGCTCGTAGGTGTAGACCCCGCCCTTGAGGTCCGGGCCCTGCACGGCCGCGCCGTCGTCGGCCTCGACCTGCGCCGGGATCAGCTGGCGTGCGGCCGGTTGCTGGCTGATGACCGACTTGAAGCGGCTGTAGAACAGCGTGACCACGTCGGCCTCGCCCGCCTCGAACATCTGCAGGATGCGGTCGGCGATCGGCTGCACCACGCTGAGCGTGAAAGTCTTGTGCTGGCTGAGGTCGTAGGTCTCGACGATGCGGTCGGGGAAGACGCGGCGCAGCACGTCGCGGCCCTTGCGGCCGATGCAGATGATGCGGACGTCCTTGCCCTCGGACAGCATCCGCTGGATGCGGTCGCGGGCGAAGCGGGCGATGGACGAGCTGAACGCCCCCGCGAGCCCCCGGTCGGCGGTGGCGACCACCACCAGCTGCTTGCGGTCCGAGCCCGTGCCCTGCAGCAGCTTCGGCGCGCCGTCGCCGGAGACGCCCTGGGCCAGGTTGGCGATCACGCTCGCCATGCGCCGGGCGTAGGGGCGCGCGGCCTCGGCCGTGTCCTGGGCGCGGCGGAGCTTGGCCGCCGCGACCATCTGCATCGCCTTCGTGATCTTCTGCGTGGCTTTCACGCTTCCGATCCGATTGCGCATATCCTTGAGGCTGGCCATGGCCGGCTATCCCGTCCCTGTCCCGCTTAGGCCGCGAATTCCTTGGAGACGACGTCGAGCGCCTCCTTCAGCATCGCCTCCAGGTCCGGCCCCAGCGCCTTGGTGGAGCGGACGCCCTCGTAGAACTTGGGGTAGCTGTTGCGCAGCTTGGAGAGCAGCGCCGACTGGAAGGCCTGCACCTTCGCGGTCGGGATGGCGTCGAGGTAGCCGCGGGTGCCGGCGTACACGGCGGCCACCTGCTCCTCCACCGCCAGCGGCGCGTACTGCGGCTGCTTCAGGAGCTCGGTCAGGCGCTCGCCGCGGGCGAGCAGCTTCTGGGTCGAGGCGTCGAGGTCGGAGCCGAACTTCGCGAACGCCGCCATCTCGCGGTACTGCGCCAGCTCGCCCTTGATCGAGCCGGCCACCGTCTTCATCGCCTTGATCTGGGCCGAGGAGCCCACGCGCGACACCGAGATGCCGACGTTCACCGCCGGGCGGATGCCCTGGTAGAACAGGTCGGTCTCCAGGAAGATTTGGCCGTCGGTGATCGAGATCACGTTGGTGGGGATGTAGGCCGAGACGTCGTTGGCCTGCGTCTCGATGATCGGAAGCGCCGTCAGCGAACCCGCGCCGTTGTCCTCGTTCAGCTTCGCCGCGCGCTCCAGCAGGCGGGAGTGCAGGTAGAAGACGTCGCCGGGGTAGGCCTCGCGGCCCGGCGGGCGGCGCAGCAAGAGTGACATCTGGCGGTAGGCGACAGCCTGCTTGGACAGGTCGTCGTAGATGATCAGTGCGTGCATGCCGTTGTCGCGGAACCACTCGCCCATCGCGCAGCCCGCGAAGGGCGCCAGGAACTGCAGCGGCGCGGGCTCGGACGCGGTGGCCGAGACGACGATGGTGTACTCCAGCGCGCCCCGCTCCTCGAGCGTGCGCACGATCTGCGCCACGGTCGAGCGCTTCTGCCCGATGGCGACGTAGATGCAGTAGAGCTTGGCCTTCTCGTCGTCGCCGGCGTTGACGGTCTTCTGGTTCAGGATGGCGTCGATGGCGACGGCGGACTTGCCGGTCTGGCGGTCGCCGATGATCAGCTCGCGCTGGCCGCGGCCGACGGGGATCAGGGTGTCGATCGCCTTCAGGCCCGTCTGCACCGGCTCGTGCACGGACTTGCGCGGGATGATGCCCGGCGCCTTCACGTCCACGCGGCGGCGCTCCGTAGACTCGATCGGGCCCTTGCCGTCGATCGGCTCGCCCAGCGGGTTGACGACGCGGCCGAGCAGGCCCTTGCCCACCGGCACGTCCACGATCTCGCCCAGGCGACGGCACTCGTCGCCCTCGGCGATGTGCGCGTCGGAGCCGAAGATCACGACGCCGACGTTGTCGCGCTCCAGGTTGAGGGCCATGCCCTTCACCCCGGCGGACGGGAACTCGACCATCTCGCCGGCCTGCACGTTGTCCAGGCCGAACACGCGGGCGATGCCGTCGCCGACGCTCAGCACCTGGCCGACGTCACTGACCTCGGCCTCGTCGCCGAAACCGGCGATCTGGGACTTCAGGATGGCCGAGATCTCGGCGGCGCGGATGTCCATGGTTCAGCTCTTCTTGCGTACGTTCAGGCGCGCTTGAGCGCGTACTTCAGGGTGTCGATGCGGGACTTCAGCGAGGCGTCGAACAGGCGCGAGCCCACCCGCACCTTCAGCCCGCCCAGGATCGAGGGATCGACCCGGACCGTCATCTCCGGGTCCTTGCCGAGCGCCTGGCGCAGCGCGGCCGCCACGCCCTTCGACTGCGCGTCGGTCAGCGGCACGGCGGAGACCACCTCGGCGGCGACGGCGCCACGGCGCTTGGCGGCCAGGGCGGCGAACGCCTTGGCGACGGCGGGGAGCGCGGAGGCGCGGTTGTTGCGCGCCAGGAGGCCCAGGAACTTGGCGGTGGTGGGGTGCACGCCGGCGGCCTTGGCCACCGCCGCCAGGCCCTTGCCCTTGTCCTCGGCGGAGTAGACGGGCGAGGCCAGGAGCAGCCGCAGGTCGGCGCTCTCGCCGCGGGCGGCCTCCAGCCCCTTCAGGTCGGCCTCGACGGCTCCCAACGCGTCCTGCTCGACGGCGAGGTCGAACAGCGCCTGCGCGTAGCGCGCGCCCACGTCCGCGTTTCTGGAGTCGTCCGCCAAGTGCGCCAACCGTTGTTCGAGCCGGCGCCGGCGCCGTCGTCGACCGCAAACGGCG